>DATJYT010000365.1:0-10896 GCA_035499475.1 Xanthobacteraceae bacterium
CGATGCTGCCGGTCCGCCGTATCGCCGGCCACGATGCCTGGTGCGAAGATCCTCGCGACCGGCGCTACAATCAGCCCTTCCGGAGGTCGGCCAATGAACCAGGCGACCGCCTTCGGCGCAACGACAGCCTCTACGACATGATCGTCGAGATCGACCACAATACGCGGCCGCGCGTTGCCGGCCGCGGCAGCGCCGTGTTCATCCACGTCGCCCGGCCCGGATTCGGGGCGACAGCGGGATGCATCGCGCTGCGGCCGCGGGACCTCAAGCTGCTGCTGAGCCGCATCTCGCCGAAGACAAGACTGGCGATTCACTACTGATGAGCAGTCGGGCGTGTCCCGAAAATCGCGGTGCCGACGCGAACATGCGTAGCCCCGAAGGCGATCGCTGTCGGAAAGTCGGCGCTCATCCCCATCGACAGCAGCGCCAGACCGTTGCGGCGGGCGATCTTGGCGGTCAGCGCGAAATGGGGCGCCGGGGCCTCGTCCATTGGCGGTATGCACATCAGGCCTGAAATGGCGAGGCCATAGCGTTCCCGGCATGCAGCGAGGAAAGCGTCGGCGTCCTGCGGCAGTACGCCGGCCTTCTGCGCTTCGGCCCCGGTATTGATCTCGACAAAAAGGAGCGGACGTCGGCCTTGCCTCGCGATCTCCTTGGCGATGGCCTCGGCCAAGCTCGGCCGATCGACCGAGTGGATGGCGTCGAACAGCGCCACTGCGTCCTTGGCCTTGTTCGATTGCAGCGAACCGACGAGATGCAATTCGATACCGCGATACCGCGCGGTCAGGGCCGGCCATTTGGCCTTGGCTTCCTGCACGCGGTTCTCGCCGAATATGCGCTGGCCGGCGGCAATGACAGGTTCGATGGCCGAGGCGTCGAACGTCTTCGATATCGCCACGAGCGTAACGCTCGCCGGGTCGCGGCCCGCGTCGCGGCAGGCTCGAGCGATCTCATCCCTCACGGCCGTGAGGCCTTCCGGACGACTTATGGTTTCCATCGCGTCAACGTCCCGGCGAAAGATTCATGTTCAAATTGTATCGATAGCGCAAAGCCCGCTTTCACGCATGCCCGCTACAGTACAAACCCGGGGTTGAGGGTGCATGATGCCGGGTGATCCAGTAAAGGCGCGTGAGCCGTTGCGGCCCCGAAAGCCGTTTCTCAGCATCCGCGCGCGGCTGGTCGTCCTCGCGCTCTTTGCCATCGCTCCGCTGATGCTCGAACGCGTGCATGGACTCCAGCGCGCCCGCACCGAGCACATCAAACTGGCCAATGCCGAAGTGATCGACCTGGCCCGGCGCGGTGTCGAGGCGCAGCGCGAGGTGATCTATTCGACGCGCGCCCTTCTGCAGGTCGTCGCTCACGCTTTTGCGCAACGGCCGCCGGACCAGGCGGACTGCAGCAAATACCTGAACGACCTCGCCGGCAACACGGCGTGGATCCACGGATTTTCCTATGCGGGAGCCGACGGCAAGATCAAATGCTCGACAGAACCGCTTGCCGTCGGACTGAACGTGTCCGATCGAACGCATTTTCAGAATGCGCTTCATTCGCGCGACTTCGCGCTCAGTGAGTACATCATCAACCGCATTCATCAGACTCCCAGCATCATCGCCACGTTCCCCGTCATCGCCGGGGACGGAAGCATGAACGGCGTAATCCTCGCGGCGATCAATCTGCAATGGATCGGCGCGCTGGCCGGAACCGCTACGCAAACTCCGGCGGCATCCGTCGTGCTGCTCGACGACAGCGGTACATTGCTTGCCGCTTCGGCCGATGAAGAAAGCCTGATCGGAAAGCAGTTCTCCGGTGAGGCCCTGGCGCGGGAAATGCTTGCCAACGACGAAGGGACAGTGACGACGAAAGGATTCGACGGCATTAGGCGGATTTTCGCCTATGTGCGTGTGCCGTGGACGGAGGCTAGCCTCGGCGTTGGGCTCGACGAGAGTGCCGTTCTCGCCGGCATCAACCGCGATCTCGGCATCGCCTACCTGCAACTTGGCCTGTTCGGCATCTTCGTTCTGCTGGTCGTTTGGTTTGGCGGCGAGCAATTCATCGTGCGGCCCATCCGCTCGCTGGTGCGCACAGCGGCGCGTTTTGGCCGCGGCGATCTGCACGTGCGCGCTACGCAGGAATCCTGGATTGCCGAATTTGAGCCATTGGCAGTCGCCCTCGACGACATGGCGAGCAAACTTGCTGCGCGCGAGGAAGAGTTGCGGATCGCCAACCAGCACCTTGAGGAACTGGCATCGCTCGATGGCCTTACCGGGCTCGCCAACCGGCGCGGCTTCGATCGCCGGCTCGAACAGGAGTGGCAGTGCGCCGTCGAGAGCCGCAAACCGATCGCACTGATGATGATCGATATCGATCATTTCAAGCTTTACAACGACCGTTACGGCCATGTTGCCGGCGATACCTGCCTGCGCTCGGTCGGCGAGACGCTGTCGCTGGTGACGCTGGAAACCGCGGTGCTGGTCGCCCGATACGGCGGCGAAGAATTCGGCCTCCTGCTTCCCGGGCTTGATCTCGATCGCGCCAACGAGCTTGCCGAAGAGGCGCGCCGATCGGTCGAAGACCTCCTGATCACGCACGCGGAATCGCCGTTCGGCCACGTCACTGTCAGCGTCGGCGTCGAGGCCATGGTGCCCGATATGGGCCTGCCGTCCGCGCACTTGGTCGAAGCCGCCGATAGCGCGCTCTATGTCGCCAAGCGGCGCGGCCGCAACCGGGTGATCGCCGGCGCGCCCATGCTGCTGAGCGCCGCGAGCTAACCCTTCATCCGGCGCGGCGGGATTTTCGCGCCCTCTTTCGCTTGCGCGGCTTCGGCTTTGGCTTTTTCTCAGGCGGTGCCCAGATCATGCCTTCGAGCTTCATGCCGTCGGGGTCGGTGAAATACACCGCGTAGTAGTTCCGCCCGTAATATTCTCCCGGCGGATCGACCACCGTCATTTCGTTGTTCTCGAGAAAGTCGCCAAGCGCGTCGACGTCTTTGCGGCTTGCGAGCTCGAACGCGTAGTGATGAAAGCCGATGTCGCCTTTGCGATATTTATGCTTTCGTCCTTCCGCGTCAGCCGCCGCGATCCAGAGCAAGGTCTTGCCGTTGCTCCAGCCGGCCATGTCCTCGTATTCGTATTTGAGCCTGAAGCCGAGGAACCCCAAGAGCTTGCGGTAAAACTCCTTCGAACGCGCGAAATCGCCGACGCTCAGAACGAGGTGGTCGATACCGACAACGCGAGGCATAGCAGTCTCCCAAGACGTCGAGAATGATCACCGATCCAAGCTGCAGGCAGAGCCGCTTGCCTTGAGCCCTTGAGCCGCCCAAGATAATAGAAAGCCAAGGAACTTCGAGAGAAACGCCATGCCGCGCACGTTGTTCGACAAGATCTGGGATTTGCATCTGGTCGGGCAGCGTGCCGACGGTCGCGATCTCATCTATATCGATCGCCACGTGCTGCACGAATTGCATGCGCACCATGCGTTCGCGCAGTTGGAGAAGCAAGGCCGGCCGGTGCATCGCTCGGACCTCACCTTCGCGGTGCAGGACCACACCGTCGCCACCAAGCCAGGCCGCGACGACGAGACCAATCCTTCGGGCAGCGCCTTTCTCAAGGCGATGCGCGCGGGAACCCGCAAGAACAACATCAGACTTTTCGATATCGACGATCCCGAGCAGGGCATCTCGCACGTGGTGGCGCCGGAGCTCGGCATCGTCCTACCGGGCGCGACCCACGCCGTGCCCGACAGCCATGCCAGCACGGTCGGCGGCGTCGGCGCGCTCGCCTTCGGCTGCGGAACCAGCGAGATGACGCACATCCTTGCGACGCAAGTGATGGCGATCAAACGCCCGAAGACGATGCGGGCGCGGCTCGAAGGCAGGCTCGGCGCCCACGTCAACGCCAAGGACGTGGCGCTGCGGCTTATCGCCGAACTCGGCGTCGCGGGTGGGCGCGGTCATGTCGTCGAATATGCCGGCTCGGCCGTCCGGGCGATGCCGATCGAGCAGCGCATGACGCTGTGCAATCTCAATATCGAGATGGGCGGACGCTCGGGATTCGTCGCACCTGACGACGCGACATTCACCTGGCTCGCCGGGCGGCCCTACGTACCGAAAGGCGCAATGTGGGATCGCGCACTGGCGCACTGGCGCACGATGACGACCGACGACGACGCGGTATTCGATCGCGACGTCACACTCGATTGCGCCACGCTCGAACCGCAAATCACCTGGGGCACCGATCCGAGTCAGGTGGTCGGCATTTCCGGCCGCGTGCCCGATCCGGCAGCGATCGATCCCGGACGGCGCACCGCAGCCGAAAGCGCGTTCGCCTATATGGGCCTTGATCCCGGTACGCCGCTCGCCGGCCTGCCAGTCAATCGCGTCTTCATCGGCTCGTGCACCAACAGCCGGCTGCCCGATCTGCAGGCGGCAGCCGCAGTGGTGCGCGGACGCCGCGTGGCCGAAGGCGTCGTCGCCATGGTGGTGCCAGGCTCCTCCACGGTGAAACGCGAAGCGGAAGCGGCCGGTCTTGACCGGGTGTTCCGCGACGCCGGCTTTTTCTGGGGTGAGTCCGGATGCTCGATGTGTGCCGGCGGCAACGGCGACCGCGGCCTGCCGGGCGAGCGCTGCGTCTCCACCACCAACCGCAATTTCGAAAATCGCCAGGGGCCGAAAGTACGCACGCACCTTGCGAGCCCGGCAACGGCTGCGGCGAGCGCGATCGCCGGCCGTATTACCGACGTGCGGCAACTGCTTTCGGGAGCCGTGTGATGCAGCCGTTCACACGCCACACCGCCGTTGCCGCGCCGCTGCTGCGGGACAATGTCAACACCGACCAGATCGCACCGATCGGACATTCACGCGGCCTCAAGGAAGACTACAAAACCATGCTGTTCATGCGCGCCCGCCAGCGTGAGGACGGCAGTGAGAACCCCGATTTCGTTCTCAATAAGCCGCAGTTCCGCAACGCCGGCATTCTGGTGACCGGCAACAATTTCGGCGCCGGATCGTCGCGCGAGTCGGCGGTCTGGGGCATGCTGGCGAACGATATCCGTGTCATCGTCGCGCGCAGCTTTGCCGACATCTACCGCGAGAACTGCCTGCAAAACGGCCTGCTGCCGATCGTGCTCGACCCGCAGGACGCCGATGCCTTCACGGCGAAAGTCATCGCCGTTGACGGCAAGGCGCCGTTC
This sequence comes from Xanthobacteraceae bacterium, assembly GCA_035499475.1. Classification (GTDB taxonomy): domain Bacteria; phylum Pseudomonadota; class Alphaproteobacteria; order Rhizobiales; family Xanthobacteraceae; genus BOG-931. The sequence continues at coordinate 5,188 of DATJYT010000365.1, forward strand.
ACGGTCGATCTCACGACGCAACGCATCATCGGCCCTGATGGCTTCGACCTCGGCTTCGACATCGCGGCCGCGGATCGTATGCGCCTCCTCGAAGGGCTCGACGACATCGGACTGACGCTCAAACACATGAGCGACATCGTGAACTGGGAACAACGCGCCGCCGCGGCGCAGCCATGGCTGCAAACCGCGCACGACAGCCGACGGTAAATCAGGAGGACGCACACGATGAACGCGCGACAGAAATTCAAGGCGATCATGACCGGCAAGCGCCTCGTGCTCATGCCCGGCGCCTACGACGCACTCTCGGCCCGCATCATGGAAGCGGAAGGTTTCGAGGGCATTTGCGCTGGCGGCTACGCGGCGGTCGGCTCGATGCTGGCGCAGCCCGACATGGGCCAGTCCAACATGCGCGACTACGCCGACCATTACGCCCGCATCGCGGCGGCGGTCGAGGTGCCGGTCTACGTAGATGCCGACACCGGCTTTGGCGGCGTCAACAACGTGCGGCAGATGGTGCGCGTCTTTGAGGCTGCCGGCGTTGCCGGTCTGTTTCTCAGCGACCAGGTGTTTCCGAACCGCTGCGGCTACCTGCCGGGCAAGCAGATCATTCCGGTCGAGCAGATGCTGGCCAAGATCAAGGCCGCGCTCGATGCCCGGCGCGACCCAGACTTCTTCATCGCCGCACGTACCGACGCCGCCGGCGTCGAGGGCCTCAATGCGGCGATCGGGCGCTGCCAGCTTTTCATGGATGCCGGCGCGGATATGGCGAAACCTCAAGGCGTCGATGCGATCGAGGACATCAAACGCCTGATCCGCGAGGTCGGTGGGCCGCACATGGCGACGCTCTCCCAGGCCGCCGGTCCAAAGCAGCGCAGCTTGCAGGAGCTTGAAGCCGCCGGCGTCGTCGCCGCGACGTTCCCCTCGATCGCGCTGTTTGCGGCCGCCCATGCCGTGCGCAACGTGTTGCGCATCCTCAAGCGCGAGAAGTCGCTGACGCCCACACAGGAACATCTCCTGCCGCTCGACGACTATTACGAACTTGTCGGCCTCAAGCCGATGCTGGCGCGGGAGGAAAGCTACGATAAGGCCGCCGCAGCGCTGGCGCTCAAGCGCGCCGCCGAATAGGCGAATGCAGACGACGTCATGCCGCGCCGGGCCGGTCGCGAGGGAAACTCCAGATGAAACCGATTTCCTTTCGGTTGCTCGCGCGATTAGCGTTCGCGATCGTGCTCCTTGCCGCGGCGACCGTCTCTGGATTCACAGCGGAGGATTTCTACAAGGGCAAGCAGATTCGCCTCATCGCCGGCTTCCCTGCCGGGAACGATTACGATCTCGGCGCGCGCCTCTTGGTCAAATATCTCGGCAAATATATTCCGGGCCAGCCCAGCATCATCGTCCAGAACATGCCGCAGGCATCGAGCGTCGCTGCGGCCAATTATCTCTACACGCAGGCGCCGAACGACGGGACGGTGCTCGGCACGTTTTCGCGCAACATCGTCAACGACGCGCTCACCGGCCAGCCCAATCTCACGATCGATCCGCGGCGTTTCATCTGGCTTGGCGCCACCTCGCGGCCGGCGCGGCTTTGCGTTCGCTCCGCCACGGCGCCGGTGAAGACGCCGGCCGATCTCTTTACCCACGAGTTTATCGTCGGCGCCGCCGGCGCGACGTCCTCGCTCGCCATCCTGCCGACGGTGATCAACAAGGTGCTCGGCACCAAGTTCAAGATCGTCGAGGGCTATCAGGGAATGGGCGATACGGTTCTCGCCATTGAGCGCGGCGAGCTGCAGGGCGAGTGTGCCTCGCTCCAGCAATTCCGCGTTCACGAGCAACTGTTCCGCGACGGCAAGCTGTTCTTCCTGCTGCGCGCGGAGGAGGCGCCGATCGCAGAAGTGCCGGACGTGCCTTCGATCTTCGATTACGCCAAGACCGACGAGCAACGCCAGCTGATGCGCTTCGTGTTCTCCTCCACCGAGTTCGGCCGCCCCTATGTCTTTCCGCCAGAAGTGCCGAAGGATCGGGTCGATATCATGCGCAAGGCCATCGCCGCTGCCGCCAACGATCCGCAACTCGTCGCCGAAGCGGCGAGCATCAAGATGGACATGACCTACACGCCGCCCGAGCGCCTCGAGCAACTGGTCGCCAAGCTCTATGAGACGCCGCCGCGCCTGATCGAGACGATCAAGGCGATCTTACCGAACGAGAAATAGGCCGATCGGCAGCGGACAAAAAAGGGCCGGCGCGAAGCCGGCCCATCCCCCAATAATCGCTGGAAAGCGACTACCCCATTATTTGTGGACGACAGGCGGAGGCTGCGTGGCGCATCCGCCAATGCTTGCCAGTGCAAGCGTTGCAATAATGGCGAGTGCAAGTTTCTTCATGGTCGGCCTCCTCCCTCTCGTTGCAATGCGACCATACAAGTGTGGTCATGGGCTCTCTAGTGCAGAAAAGACACAGTGAGGACTTGATTGCGCGTCGCGGTTTCTCGTTGCATTGCGGGATCTGGCTGACCTCCCGCGATGCGAGCTTGTGCAGGGATCAAACTTCGATTTTTGATGCGGGAAGTTGCGGATTGCGTGCGACCGATGATTCTTGCCGTGCGGTTTCCAGCGAGTTGCGTGCGTTGCAAATATGCCGCACTCGACGAAATCCCGACGCCGGCGGCATGTTTGCCATTGGGTAATGGGCAAACTGCCACCATTCTGACTCGCGAATGCTGCGGGGCGCGGGATTAGATTCGGGAACGGGCTGACTTGCACCGAGCGAGCTACAGCGCGATCGCCGCGATGGCCGCAGGCCTCGTGCTTTCAGCATGCGCGACGAACCCGACCGGATCGGGCCCTGGCAACGCGAGCGCGCCGCCGCCTGCCGCCACCCAGCCTGCCGGTACCGCGTCTGCCAGCGCGGCCACGCGCGATCTGACGCCCGAGGAGAAGAAGGTCATCATCGAGGCGGTCGCACCATCGCTGCGCAATCCCGGTTCGGCAAAATATCGCTGGGCGAAGCTGTCGACCGCACCGGCCGAGGATGGATCGTTTAATTATTGCGCGACGGTCGATGCGCAAAGTCCCTATGCGGCCTATAACGGCCGGCAGGCCTATATCGTCGAACTCAAAATGTCGTTCGGCAAAGTAACGGGCGCCGTCATGGGCCTCATTACCGGCGGCAAGGACGCCGCGATCGTCTCCAATATGTGCGCCAAATACGGCCTCGATCCCAACAAGGCCACCTGATCTCAGGCCTGCAACGTCCACTCTTCCGGGCTGGCGCCGGCGAGCGACTGTACGCGGGCTTCGTCGGCGGCAAGGTCGCGCGCCGGGCCCGAGTAGACGACGTGACCGTCGTCGAGCACGTAGGCATGATCGGCAATCTCCAGACTCATGCGCACATTCTGCTCGACCAGCAGCACGGAGATTCCTTCGGCGCGCATCTGCGCCACGATGCGAAACACCTCGCGCACGATGAGCGGCGCCAGCCCCTGCGACGGCTCATCGAGGATGAGAAGCTTGGGATTGAGCAGAAGAGCGCGAGCGATCGAGAGCATTTCCTGCTCGCCGCCGGATAGTTGCCGGCCGCGATTGGACCTGCGCTCTTCGAGCCGGGGAAACAGCCGGTAAATGCTCGCCAGCGTCCAGTGGCCCGGCCGCTCCAGCGGGACCATCAGATTTTCCTCCACCGTAAGATTGGAAAAGATCTTGCGGCCTTCCGGGACGTAGCCGACGCCCAATGCGGCGATCCGAAATGGCGGCCAGCCGGTGGTTTGCGTGCCGAAGATCGTGACTTGGCCCTCACGCGGGGCCGTCAATCCCATGAGGCTGCGCAGCGTCGTGGTCTTGCCCGCACCATTGCGGCCAAGCAGCGCCGTGACTTGGCCCTCGGCAGCCTCAAGGCTGACACCGTGCAGGATATGGCTCTTGCCATAATAGGTGTGGAGCCCGTCGGCAGTAAGTGCGGCGCTCATGCGGCTTGGCCCAGATAAGCAGTCTGAACCGCCTCGTTCGCGGCGATCTCCTGCGGCGTGCCTTCGGCGAGGAATTTGCCCTGATCGAGCACCATGATGCGATCGGCCAGATGAAACACGACGCGCATGTCATGCTCTATCAGTACGATCGTCAACTTGTTGTCCTTGTGCAGACGACGGATCAGCTGAATGATCTCGTAGGTTTCCTGGTCGCCCATGCCGGCCGTCGGTTCATCGAGCAGAAGCAAGCGGGGATTGAGCGCCAGCGCCATCGTGATCTCGGTTGCCCTCTGATCGCCGTGGGCAAGTTCTCCCACCAGGCGATCCGCCTTATTGGAAAGGCCTCCCATTTCAAGCAGGGTGGAGACGCGAGCGCCGACCTTTTCGTTGGCCTCGCGCGAGAGCCAAGGTCGCACCCGAAAGCCGGAGGCGACTTCGACCGGGATGCGCAGATTCTCGCGAACTGATAGTTCGGGAAAAACTTCGGTGACCTGAAAAGTCCGGGCGATGCCGCGCCAAACCCGCCGCGCCGGCAGCAAATTCGTGATGTCCTCGCCGTCGAATGTAATTCGACCCGAACTCGGCGTGAGAAATCCGCTGATCAGGTTGAAGAACGTCGTCTTGCCCGCTCCGTTGGGGCCGATTACGGCGCGCAATTCACCGGCTTCCACCGTCATCGAGACATCGTTGACGGCAATCAGGCTGCCGAATAGCCGCGATACGTGCTCGATTTGCAACAGGCTCACGATACCGTCTTTCGCTGGACGAGGCCGAGCACGCCGCGCGGGAAGAACAGGACGACGAGAACGAAGAACAGGCCCACGAAGGACATCCAATTTGCGGTCTGGCTCGACAAATAGTCCTGCAACACAATGAAAATTGCCGCACCGATCAGCGGTCCCCAAAAGCTGCGCATGCCGCCGAGCACGGCCATGATGACGAAATTACCCGATTGATCCCAGCGAATGGCGCGCGGATCGACGAAATCGTTCAACAGCGCGTAGAGCGTGCCAGCGATGCTGACGAAGAAGCAGGAGATCACCCAAGACATCCAGATATGGCGATCCACGGGAATTCCCAAGAAACGAGCGCGGCGCTCATTCTCACGGATCGCCAGCAGGGTGCGCCCGAAAGGCGAGCGCAACAGGAACGCCATCGCACCCACCGATGCCGCAAACACCGCCAGCACGAAGTAATAGAACGACTTGTTGTTCTCGAGGATATTGAGGGTGGCAAAGCCAAGATCGATCGGCATGCGATGCCAGGCGCTAACGCCATCGTCGCCGTGGGTCAGCGAAAACCACTGAAACGCGATGAAGTAGAACACCTGGCCGAAGGCGATCGTGCACATGGCGAAATAGACACCCCTGAGCCGCGCGATCATCGGACCGATAATCGCAGCGGCAGCGGTGCCCACGACGATCCCAACCAGCATGCCCAGAGGGGTGCTCGGGTAAAGGAGCTTGATGGTCAAGGCAGTGCCGTAGGCGCCCAAGCCGAAATAGGCGGCATGACCGAACGAGAGCACGCCGGTGTAGCCCAAGAGGAAATTAAGCGCCATGGCGGCGAGTGCGTAGATCAGCACTCGGCTGCCAAGCTCGACATAGCCTCCGACATGCGTGAGCCAAAACGGCGCCGTCAGCAGCAGCGCCCAGATCAAGGCATCGGCGGCGCGCTTATCGAGTTTCGGCATCAGAAGCGCCCCTCTTCGCCGAGCAGACCGCGCGGTCGCACGATCAGCACCGCAG
>DATJYT010000366.1:0-3562 GCA_035499475.1 Xanthobacteraceae bacterium
AGCAGGATGACATCGGTATCGAACAGGAGCGTGCGCAACAGGGCTGCGCGTTGGCGCATGCCGCCGGAGAGCGCGTTGGGATAGAGATATTCGAAGCCGGAAAGCCCATAGCGGCGCAGCAGCGGCAGCGCTCGCTCGCGCGCATTCCGCAGCGGCACGCCCTGGATTTCCATGCCGAGGATGACGTTGTCGAGTACGGTCCGCCACGGCAGCAGCAAATCCTTTTGCAGCATATAGCCGACGCGGCCGATGGTACCGGTTGCGTCGGCGCCGTCGATGAGAACGCGGCCGCTGGTAGGTTCCAACAGTCCGGCAACGATGTTGAAAATTGTGCTCTTGCCGCAGCCCGATGGGCCGATCAGGCTGACGAAGCGGCCTTGGTTGATCGTCAACGTGACGGGCGCCAGGGCCTGAAAGGCGCCGCCCGGCGTCTTGAAGGCCATGCCGACCTGGTCGAGGCGAAGCTTCGCAGACATCACGCCGTTCCTGCGCACGGCGATGATACAGCAATTCCCGTGCCAGCGGATAGCAGCCTAGGGGTTGTTTCCCGCGGTGTTTCGCAGCAAGGCAGCCTCGAATGCGCTGGTAATCGCCTGTTTGCTCTTGCCGGCTCGTATTGCGTCGCCGATGACGACGACGGCCTGTCCCGGCCGCGCAAGCTTGCGGAACTTGCCGGCCGTCGCGCGGCGGCCGCGGTAGTAAAACCATTCGCGCAGCGCGGGGGATGAAAACAGCTTGGAAAATATCGATGCACGGGCGACGCCGTGGTCGAGCGCCCAGTTGGCGAAGACACCGAGGCCAAAGCGGTAGGACGCCCCGGTCGCGATAACGATGCGGTCGAACAGCGCCAGCAGTCCCGGCTCCGCCCGCACATCGGTCGTGAAGCGAAATGATACGCCCTTGCTGACGCACGCGGCAGTGAGGTCGGCGATGTAGCGCTCGAAGCTCTTCTCGTCGGCTTCGACTTCCTGGAACAGCGGCGCCTTGCCGGCGTAGCGGAAGCTGCCGCCGGCGCGGTCGCTCTTCTCGAACACCGTCACCGTATTGTCCGCGGCGACCAATGACGCGTAAGTCAGTCCGGCCGGCCCGGCGCCGATCACTGCGATGCGCTCGCGGCGCGGCGGTTGCGGATTGGAGAACAGGGTTTCGCGGCCTGCGGCGCCGTTGACCACACAGCCGATGCGCGCGCCGCCGCGCATCTCGTTGATGCAGGTGTTGCAGGCGAGACAGCGGCGGACCGGCTCACCGCGCCGCACCTTGTCGACCCATTGCGGATCGGCGACCAGCGTGCGTCCGAGCGCGATGAAATCGGTCTTGCCGCTTGAGACTGCCGCTTCCGCCGTGGCGGGGTCGCCGAGCCGGCCGACGGCGATCACCGGCACTGCAATCTGCTGTTTTACGTCGGCGGCGAATTCCAAGAACGTCGCGTCGGGAAACCTCATCGGCGGCAGCACGATCTGCGCCGACGGCAGCGAGCGGTAATGCCCGGCAGTCACGTGCACGGCATCGGCGCCGGCCTGCGCCGCCCAGATCGCGATCTGCCGGCCTTCCTCGTAGGTCAAGCCGCCATCGAAGAAATCCTCGACCGACAGCCGGTAGATGACGCCGATGTTCGGCAGCACACCTTTCACCGCGCGTAATATTTCGAGACCGAAGCGGGCGCGGTTCTCCAGGCTGCCGCCATATTCGTCCGTGCGTCTGTTCTCGAACGGCGCGTGAAATTGCGAAATCAGGTAACCGTGGGCGGCGTGAATCTCGACGCAATCGAATCCGACGATATGGGCGCGTTGCGCGGCGGCGACGTAAGCGGCGGTGGTCTGTGCGATGCGCGCCTTGGACATTTCCTCGGGCACGATGGTTTCAAACGTGGTTTCATAGACCGGGTGCGGAATGGCGGAGGGAGCAATGGGCGTCTCGCCGCAAATATCCACGCGGGTGTGCCCGCCGCCGTGTCCGAGCTGGATCGACGCCTTGGCGCCGCCGCGATGAATCGCTTCGACAAGGCGCATCAGGTCGGGGATGAAGCAGTCGTCGTAAATGCCGACTTCGTGACGCCGGTGGCGACCGCACTTCTCCGGCGACGCCATCTCGACGGTGATGAGGCCGGTGCCGCCGCGCACCCGCGCCATGTAATAGGCGATCGTCTCGTCGGTGACGAAACCCTCCGCATCCGCCGTGCGCGTCGTCATCGGCGGCATGACGATGCGGTTCGGGATGACGACCGGCCCGATGCGCGCGGGGGTGAGAAGAATGTTGGTCACAGCACCGGTATCTCGCCGCCGTCGAGATCAATGGTCGCGCCGTGCAGCCAGGTGGCGCGTGACGAAACGAGGAAGGTGACGAGGTCGGCCACGTCTTCGACCGTTCCGTAGCGGGTGATGCCGAGCTCGCGGCAGAAAGCCTCGCGGACTTTTTCTTCGGGCAATCCAGTGCGGGCGACTTCGGCGCGAATGCGCTTCCACTGCCGTTCGGTCTCGACGAGGCTCGGATGGATGCAGTTGACTCGCACCCCGTCAGCTTTGCCGCGATCGGCGAGGCATTTGGTGAAGGCGGCGACCGCAGCATTGACGGAGCTGCCGATGGTGAAATCGGCGTGCGGCTTGCGCCCGCTGGTGCCGCCCATGGCGATAAGCGTGCCGTGCCGCGCCTTGAGCAGCGGCCAGGCGAGGCGCGTCAGCCGCACATGGGCGAAGAATTTCAGCGCGTAGCCTTCTGCCCAATCGGCGTCGGTCAGCTCGAAGAAATCGCCGCGCTTGGTGGTGCCGGCATTGTTGAAGAGAATGTCCAGCCCGCCGAACTCGCGCTGCACCGCCGCGATGAGTTTCTCGGGCGCATCTTTCTCGCGCAGGTCGAGCATGGTGACGGCTGCACGCCGGCCCTTTTGCCGGATCGCCGCTGCGCCTTCCTCAAGCGCCTTTTCATCGCGGCCGGTGAGCATCACGTCGCAACCTTCCTCGGCAAGCGCGATCGCCGTGCCACGCCCGATGCCGCGGCTCGACCCGGTCACCAGCGCGACCTTGTCTTTCAGTCCCAGCTCCATCCTCGTTGCCTCATTCTCAAATGCCCGGAACTGTTGTAGCGCAATACCGTCTCTTTATCCGCCCCGCTGCCATGGGCGCGGATACTATCGCGGCGGGCAAGGGATTTTCCGCGAATGACCATCAAGGGTAAGGCCTATATTGCCGGCGCCTACGAGCATCCGACGCGGCACGCGCCGGACAAGACGGTGGCGCAACTGCATGCCGAAGTGGCGCTCGGCGCGTTGCAGGATGCCGGGCTCACGCGCGATGACGTCGACGGCTACTTCTGCGCAGCGGACGCGCCGGGGCCGGGCGCCGCCACCATGGCCGAATACCTGAATCTGAAGCTCCGGCATGTCGATTCCACGGAGATGGGCGGCACGTCCTATGTGGCGCACGCGGCGCATGCCGCGGAGGCCATCGCGCTCGGCAAGTGCGACGTGGCGCTGATTACGCTCGCGGGGCGGCCGCGCAGCGAGGGCATGGCGACCGGCACCACGCCGCGGCTGCGCGATCCGAACCAGCCCGAGGGTTCCTGGGAA
>DATJYT010000367.1:0-6533 GCA_035499475.1 Xanthobacteraceae bacterium
GGCCTGATCGGCGACATCGTCGTCGGCATCGTCGGTTCGCTGATCGCCGGCTGGCTGCTGCCGCGTCTCGGTTTTTTCATCGGCGGCGATTTCGTCGGCGACGTTATCAACGCCTTGATCGGCGCCGTGATCCTGTTGCTCATCCTGCGATTGATCAAGCGCTAACACGGCGGAAAGGAATGCGCGGTAGAGCGGGGGGCGCACGTTTCGCGCCCGCGTTGAGGTATTGACCGCGCATCCATGGACGTTTCGCCAGCGACCGTTGCGACCGCCGCGCCGCAGTTCTCGGCTTCACGCACGATCAAGCTGATCGGGCTGACGCTCGCGCTTGGCTATCTGATCTTTCTCTCCGGCAACGTTCTTCAAGGCTATGTCCTGATCGACCGGCAAAGCCGACCGATCGCCAACGACTTCGTCAATGTCTGGGCGGCGGGACGGCTGACGCTCGACGGCAATCCGGCCGCCGCTTACGACTGGCCGACGCACAAGCAGGCCGAAGTGCGCGGGGTCGGCCATGATTTCGAGAATTATTACGGCTGGCACTATCCGCCGACCTTCCTGTTCGTGGCGGCGGCGCTGGCGACGCTGCCCTTCCTCGTTGCCGCCGTCGTCTCGCTCGCAGTCTCGCTTTGCGCCTATGCGGCGGCGATCGGCGGCATTCTGGGCGGGCGCACCGGCGTCGCTTTTGCGCTCGGATTTCCGGCGACGATCTGGAACATCACGGCCGGACAAAACGGCTTCCTCACCGCCGCACTGATCGGCGGCACGCTCGGACTTCTAGAGCGCCATCCGGCGCTGGCCGGCGTCTGCCTCGGGCTACTGACCTACAAGCCGCAGTTCGGTTTGTTGTTTCCGATCGTGCTGATCGCCGATCGCCGCTGGCGCACCGTTGCGGTCGCCTCGCTCGTCGCACTCGTGCTCGCCGCACTGTCGTGGCTCGCCTTCGGCAGCGCGACCTGGCAAGCCTTCGTGCATTGGATGCCGATCACCAGCCGCGTCATTCTCGGCGAGGGGGCTGCGGACTTTGCCCGCCTGCAAAGCCTGTTCGGCTTGGTGCGCGCCCACGGCGGCGGCGAACCGCTCGCCTGGACTGTTCAAGGCGCCGCCCTCCTTACGCTCGTTGCCGGGCTGATCGCGCTGTGGCGAAGCCGCGTCGCTTACGAGATCAAAGCTGCCGCGCTTGCGGCCGGCGCGCTCGTCGCCACGCCGTACGTCTATATGTACGATCTCGTGGTGCTGGCGGTCGCCGTGGCGTTTCTGCTGCGGCTTGCTTTGCGCGACAGCTTCACGTCGTTCGAGATCTCCGGCCTTGCCGCAGCCGGCGCGCTCATTCTCAGCTTCCCGTTCGTGAAAACGCAGGTCGGCCTCGCCGCGGTACTGATCGTCCTCGCACTCGTCATGCTGCGCGCACTCGCTTCGTCATCCCGGGGCGCGGCCAACGGGTCCGGCCCGAAGTGGCCGGCCCGATGACAGGCTCCGCGGTGAGCTCGGAATCACACTGATGTTGCATTGCAACAAGTTCCGCGCCAAACTGGAACAGCCGGGTTGCGTGCAGGACCGATGGACGAACAGCCGCGCCGCGATAAGCCTTGGATTTTCCGCACCTATGCGGGTCACTCGACCGCCGCGGCGTCCAATGCGCTTTATCGCAAGAACCTGAGCAAGGGCCAGACCGGCCTTTCCGTCGCCTTCGATCTGCCGACGCAGACCGGCTACGACAGCGATCATCCGCAAGCCAAGGGCGAAGTCGGCAAAGTCGGCGTGCCGATCTCGCATATCGGCGACATGCGGGTGTTGTTCGAGGGCATCCCGCTCGGCGAGATGAACACCTCGATGACCATCAACGCCACTGCCGCCTGGCTGCTCGCACTCTACGTCGCGCTCGCCGACGAGCAAGGCGTGCCGCGCGCCAAGCTGCAAGGCACCACGCAGAACGACATCATCAAGGAATATCTGTCGCGCGGCACCTACGTGTTTCCGCCGGCGCCGTCGATGCGGCTGACCAAGGATGTGATCCTGTTCACGACCAAGGAAATGCCGAAGTGGAATCCGATGAACGTGTGCTCGTATCACCTTCAAGAGGCGGGCGCGACGCCGGTGCAGGAGCTCGCCTTTGCGCTCGCCACTGCCATCGGCGTCCTCGACGCGGTGAAGACGTCGGGACAGTGCGCGCCTGAGGAATTCGGCGAAGTGGTCGGACGCATCTCGTTCTTCGTCAATGCCGGCCTGCGTTTCGTCACCGAAATCTGCAAGATGCGCGCCTTCACCGAATTGTGGGACGAGATCACGCGCGAGCGCTACGGCGTCACCGACGCCAAGCAGCGGCTGTTCCGCTACGGCGTCCAGGTCAATTCGCTCGGCCTCACCGAGCAGCAGCCGGAAAACAACGTCGCCCGCATCCTGATCGAGATGCTGGCGGTGACGCTGTCCAAGGATGCGCGCGCCCGCGCGGTGCAGCTTCCGGCCTGGAACGAGGCGCTCGGCCTGCCACGGCCGTGGGATCAGCAATGGTCGCTGCGTATGCAGCAAATTCTCGCCTACGAGACCGATCTTCTGGAATACGGCGACATCTTCGACAGTTCGCCCACCATCGCGGCCAAGGTTGCGGAACTCAAGAAGGCCGCCAAGGAGGAGCTCGCGCAGATCGAGAAGATGGGCGGCACGGTCGCGGCGGTCGAGCAGGGCTACCTCAAGCAGCAGCTCGTCGAATCGAATTCGCGCCGCGTCGAAGCGATCGAACGCGGCGAGCAGATCGTGGTTGGCGTCAACCGTTTCGTCGAGACCGAAGCGTCGCCGCTCGCCGATGCGGCCGGAGCCGTGGTCACGGTGTCGGAGGAAGCCGAGACCGGTCAGGTGGCGCGGCTCAAGGCCTGGCGCGCCGCGCGCGATGCCGGCGCAGTCGCCGCCGCGCTCGAGGGATTGCGCAAGGCCGCGCGCAGCGGCAGCAACATCATGCCGGCCTCCATCGCCTGCGCCAAAGCCGGCGTCACCACCGGCGAATGGGGCTTCGCGCTGCGCTCGGCGTTCGGCGAATACCGGGCGCCGACCGGCGTCGGCACCGCCATGCGCAACGACGCCGAGGGCTTGGACGATATCCGCGCCGAGGTCGATCGCGTCTCGAAGAAGCTCGGCCGGCGGTTGAGTTTCCTGGTCGGCAAGCCCGGCCTCGACGGCCATTCCAACGGCGCCGAGCAGATCGCTGCGCGCGCCCGCGACGCCGGCATGGACGTCACCTATGACGGCATCCGGCTGACCGCCGAAGCGATCGCCGCGGCGGCGGCCGAGAAACGCGTCCACGTCGTCGGCCTGTCGATCCTGTCCGGTTCGCACATGCCGCTGGTGCAGGACGTGATCGCGCGCCTGAAAGAAGCAGGCCTCGATGATGTGCCGGTCGTGGTCGGCGGCATCATCCCGCCGCAGGATGCCACCACGCTGAAAAGCGCCGGCGTCGCCGAGGTCTATACGCCGAAAGATTTCGAACTGAACCGCATCATGGCCGACCTGGTGCGGATCGTGGAGGGTGCGGCGGATGGGCAGCCCGCCGATGCGCTGCAGCGGGCGCAAAATTGATCGTCGATGCGTGACACGCGTGTCGGTCGAACTCTCGAGCGCCCATCGCATCCAAAAAGCCAAAGAAACCGGCCGTATATTAGCCCCTGATTCGCACATTGCCTTGCTGGCCGCCGCAACGGATGGTTGAATAGCGCATGACGCCGGGGGACGAGGCCTATATTCGCAGGCGCTTTGCGGCGGCCGCGATTGAGCCGTGGCCCTTCCCCCACCTCTACATTCCGGACGTGCTGCCGCCCGACGTCTATCGCGCGATGGACGTCGCACAGCCGAGCGAGGACGCTTGGAGCGACGCCATTCGCCAACGTCAGCTCGACCGGCTTCGCGCCAACCAGGGGCGGTTTCAGCTCGTGCCCGCGCCGCTGCGCTTGCGTCTGGCCAATCTGCCGCCGGACCAGATCAGCTTCAGCTTTCATCACCGCGACGCGGCCGGCGAACTTGCGCTTTATGCGCAGGTCTGGCGCGACCGCTTCCTGCCCTATGTGGATCTGATCGACGGCTTGTTGCTCGATGCCCTCGGGGTTGCGGCCCAGGCCTCGCGCGGCCAGCGCGAGATGAGCTTTTGCGCCGCCGGATGGGCCATCAAGCCGCACTGGCATGGCGATGCCGAACTGACCAACGCGCTTATCTATTTTCCCTCCGAACAAAATACGCGCGCGCAAGGCACCTATCTCTACGACGTTCGCGAGCCTGCGGCGTCCGGCGCCGGCTCCGAATTCGACCCGCAAACGATCGGCGGTGCGCACCTGTGCGAATACGCCCCGAATACCCTGGTCGCCTGGGTCAATTCGCGACATTCAGCGCATGGCTCGGTGGCGATGCCCGACGATCCGCCGCGGCGTTATGTCTATATGACGACGCGGCGCGTTTGATCCGCACCATTGCCGCAATCAGCTCGCTTTCGGCGGGGCAACCACCGCCGCAAGGGCTTCGTTCAAAGCGCGCGGACTCACCGGCTTGCGCAGATAGAAATTCATGCCGGCGGCGCGCGCGGCGCCTTCGTCGCCGGCTTCGGTGCGTCCGCTGATGCCGACGATCGGTGTGCGGCCGGCAGCGCCGGCGAGGGCGCGGATGCGCCGCGTCGCTTCAAGGCCGTCGATGCCGGACAACGTCACGTCCATCAGCACGACGTCGTAGCGACGCTCCATCGCCGCGACTGCTTCCTCGCCCGAGCCGACGAAATCGGCACGGTGGCCGAGCTCGGTGAGAATGGTGTTGAGAATGACGCGCCCATAGGGATTGTCCTCGGCGCAGAGCACGGCGAGACGGCGCACCGCCACCGGCGTTGGCTGCGCGCGAACAGCGCCGCCAGAATCGACTGGCGCAACCGGCAGCGCGACCGAGAGCCGGAAGCGCGAACCCTTGCCGCGCGTGCTGGCAACCGTGAGGTCGCCGCCCATCTCCCGCGCCAGCACTTTGACGATGGCAAGGCCGAGTCCGGCGCCGCCGTAACGCCGCGCGATGTCGGCGCTGGCCTGGACGAACGGACGAAACAGCCGCTTGATCTCGGCCACCGTCAGCCCGATGCCGCTGTCGACGATGGTGAAGACGAGCCGGGCCCGCCCGCCCGCCGCGCGCGCGGCGTTGACTTCGAGGCGGACCGCGCCGCGCTCGGTGAACTTCACCGCATTGTCGATCAGATTTTCAAGCGCCGCGCGCAGCCGCACTGGGTCGCCGACGAGCCTATCGGGCAGACCGTCGACGAGCGTTACCTCGACCTTGAGCCCCTTGGCCGCGGCGCGCGCCGAGAGGCTGTCGGCGAGCGACTCGATCAGATGCCGCGGCCGGAACACGTCGCGTTGCAGGGTGAGGCGGCCGGTTTCGGCCTTGGCGGCGTCGATCACCAGCGTGGTCAACGAGGACAGGTGCTCGGCAGTGCCCTTGATGCTGGCGGCCCAGCGCCGCTCGCGCTCGCCGAGATTCGAACTCGCCAGCAATTCGCCGAGCGCCAGGATGCCGGTCAGCGCAGTGCGAATGTCGTGGGCGAAGGCCGCCAGCGCTGCCTCCGTCGCGGGAACGGCCCGCGCCCGACGGCGCCGTCGCGCCGGCCGCGCGGCCCGCTTCTTCTTCCTCGGTTTCAATCGCGCCATGGAGCCCCCCGGGCGCCATGTTCAGCATGGCACGGCGGCATGCAAAGTTCAGCGGCCAAGACCGACCATGCGGCGGATATCCACCGCGCTAGAGCCGGCGGCACGCAATTCGCGCAGGCTTTTGGCACGGTTGGATTTGGACAGCTTGCGGCCGTCGGCATCGAGAATGAGCCGGTGATGATGGTAGATCGGTTCCGGCAGGCCGAGCAGCGCCTGGATCAGCCTGTGGATGCCGGTCGACCAGAATAAATCCTGCCCCCGCACCACGTCGCTCACGCCTTGCAGCGCGTCGTCCAGTGTGACGGCAAGGTGGTAGCTGGTCGGCATATCCTTTCGCGCCAGGATGACGTCGCCCCACATTTGCGGCGCCGCCGCAATCCGGCCGGTTTCGCCCTGCGGCCCGGCGCCGGTCTCGGTCCAGCGCAAATTGCCGGCGCGCGCCAGCGCCGCGTCCACGGCGAGCCGCAGCGCGAACGGCTCACCCGCAGTGCGCCGGCGTTCACGCTCGGCAAACGGCATGTCGCGCGCGCGACCGGGATAAAGCGGCGCGCCGTCAGGATCGCGCGGCCAGGGGCCTTCGCGCTCGCGCTCGGCAACCAGGGCGGCGATCTCGCTGCGGCTCTCGAAGCTCGGGTAGATCAGATTCATCGCTTCGAGCCTGGCGAGCGCCGATCGATAATCGACGAGATGCTCGCTCTGCCGACGCACCGGCTGCTCCCACGAAATGCCCAGCCAGTCGAGGTCCTCGTAGATCGCCGTCTCATAGTCCGGGCGAGAGCGCGCCGTGTCGATGTCCTCGATCCGCAGCAGCAGCCGGCCGCCGGCTTCGCGCGCCATGTCAAAGTTGAGCAAGGCCGAATAGGCATGCCCGAG
>DATJYT010000368.1:0-13270 GCA_035499475.1 Xanthobacteraceae bacterium
ACGTCGTTCTCGGCCTTGGCGACGTCGGCGGCGCGCGCGCCGGGACGCACCGCGGCGATGCCCGCTTCGAGCGCCTCGGCATAAACGCCGAAGGCGCGCCGCTGCGTCTCGGTCGCTTTTCCGACGACGAGGGTGCGGCAAATCTGCGCGAAGTAGCCGTCGACCGCCGGCGTCAATTCGGTAGTGACGAGATCGCCTTTGGCGACGCGGCGCTCCGACGGCGGCGTCATGCCCAAAACGTCCTTGCCGCCGGAACCGATGATCATGAAATTGTCCGGGCAGCCGCGGCGGCGCAGATACGCCTCGATGTCGGCGACGATCTCGTATTGGCTCCGGCCGGGCCGCACCACGCGCAGAAACTCGGCGTAGCCGTCGTCCGCGATCTGCGCCGCGCGCCGAACGGCGGCGATCTCGCCGAAGGTCTTGTGCATGAGCAGCTTGTCGACCAGGGCCGTGCCGTCATCGAGCGAGAAATGACGCGTCTTGTCGGCGAGCCATTGCGGCATGAAGCGCCGCGGCGCCGCCGCCAGATGTTCGTTGGCGACGCGGTCGAGCCGCGCCCCCACCGCGCGCGCAATGTCGGCGGCGAAGTGCACGCGCACCGCCGGCACCTCGACTTCCGCGCGCTCGGCGTCGGTGGCGCTGTCGAGAAAGAGCTCGACCTCACCGTCCGCGCCGATGAGTGCTATGCCGTGGCCCTCGAGAATGCCGAAGTCCGTGCCGTAGCGCAGATAGTCACCCTGCCAAGCGTTACCGTAGAGCATAAGGTGCGCGATGCCGGCGTCACGCATCGCCGCCGCCAGCCGTTGCCGCCTGTCATCCGCGAGCATGGCTACTGCGCCTCGTAGCCGTAATCGCGTCGCGCCGCTTCCGCCGAGACGTAGCCGGCGCGCACGTCGTCAGCGACGGCCTGCCGCTCGCGCCGGCGCGGGTCGCCCCAGCCGCCGCCGCCCGCGGTCGAGAAGGTGAGCCGGTCGCCGGCCTCCAGCACCACGCCGGTCGCCTTCTTGAGCTTGCGCGCGCTGCCGTCGCGCTTGATGAGCGTCGCATCGTTGACAGCGCCGGGCTTGCCGCCGCCAAGACCCCAGGGCGGGTCCTTGGTGCGTTCATTGTTGACGTTGGCGACGCAGCCTTGCAGCGCTTTGTAGGTGAGATCGACGCCGAGGCCGCCGCGATATTGTCCGGCACCGCCGGAATCCGTGCGCAAGGCGTAGCGCTCGATCAGGAACGGATACTGGATTTCCTGCAACTCGATGGGCGCGCTGCGCACATCGCCCTGGCAGATCGACACCGAAGCCGACTCGCCATCCTCGTGCGGGCGGCCGCCCCAGCCGCCGCCGAAAATATTCATCAGCAGGAAGCGCCGGCCGTCGGGCTTGTAGCCGCCGATCGAGCAGCCGCCCATGTCGCCCTTATGCGCAGCCGGAATTTTGTCCGGCAGCACCGGCGCCAGCGCCTTGAGGATGGTGTCGATGACGGTCGGCAGCGGGATGCTCCACAATCCGAGCGCGGCCGGCGACTTGGCGTTGATGATCTTGCCTTCCGGCAGGATCAGCTCGAGCGGCCGGAAGCAGCCTTCGTTCACCGGCGCCTGCGGCTGGGTCAGGCATTTGAAGGCGACGCGCGCGGCGGCGAGGCCGCCCGAATAGCCGGAATTGGTCGGGCCTGGCGCCTGATCGTTCATCTCGGAGAAATCGACGATCATGCGGTCGCCCTTGATCGTCACCTTGACCTTGATGCGCAGCTTCACGTCGAGCGAGCGGCCGTCATTGTCGAGGAAGCTCTCCGCCTCGTAGGTACCATCCGGCACCTTGGCGATGAAACTCCTCGCCTCCTGTTCGGTCGCGTCCCACACCGCGTGGATGCAGGCCTCGACGGTGTCGCGACCATAGCGCAGCAGCAATTCGCCGAACCGCCGGATGCCGAGCTGGCAGCAGGCGATCTGCGCCCGCAAGTCGCCGAGCGCCGCCTCCGGGAAGCGGACATTGTCATTGATGATCTGCCACAGCGTCTCGTTGCGCTTGCCGGCTTCGTAGATTTTCAGCGAGCGGAACTGGATCCCCTCCTGATAGATCTCGGTGGTCTCGACCGAGCCGAAGCCGACGCGCATGCCGCCGATATCGACCCAATGGGCGCGGGTGGCGGCAAAGGCCACGACCTTGCCGTCGTGGAAGCACGGCGCGTAGATCACGATATTGTTGAGGTGCTGGCCGCAGACTTGGCCGTGATTCATGATCACCACGTCGCCTGGCGCAAAGCCATCCAGCCCGTAGCGTTCGATGCCGTCCTTCACCGCGACGCCGAGATCGGCCAGGAAGATCGGCAGGCCGCCCTGGTTCTGCGAAATCATGCGGCCTTCGCCGTCAACGAGGCCGCAGCAGAAGTCGCGCACCTCGTAGATCATCATATTGTAGGCGGACTTGCACAGCGCGGTCGCCATCTCGTCCGCATAGGCGTTGACGGCGTTGCGCACGACCTCGACGGTGATCGGATCGACTTTCATCATTGGCTTCCGGCTTGCTTCAACGTGATGACGACATTGCCGTAACGGTCGATCACCGCCCGGTCGCCCGGCGGGATGAGCGTGGTGGAATTGGGCTCCTCGATCAAGGCGGGGCCGGCGATCTCGGCGCCCGCCAGCAGATGCGGCCGCCACAGGATGCGCGTCTCGACCGGATGCTCGGCATCGTCGAACACCACCGGCCGGCGCTGCTCGGGACTCGCTCCATCCGGTGTCCAGGCCTCTGACATCCAGCGCCCGATGATGTCTTCCATGCGCGGCACGCTGACGACGAGGCGCAGGTTGACGATCTCGATCGATTGATCCAGCGCCGCATGGCCGTAGCGGCTGTCGTGCTGGGCGTTGAAGCGCGCGCGGGTGCCCTCGGTCGCGGTCGTCAGGTCACGCGGCTCCGACACGGCGATCGGAATCGTGTGCTCTTGCCCGCGATAGCGCAGATCGGCGGCGAAGTTGAATTGACCGCCGGCGAGGCGGTCGCGCGCCAGCGCCGCCTTGCCGGCTTGGTGAAGCTCGGCGAACGCCGTCTTGGCGGCAGGCTCGGCGACCTTGCCCAGTTCGCCGATCAACGTGCGCACGAAATCTTGGCGCCACTCCGCCATCAGCATGCCGAGCGCCGAGAACGCGCCGGGCAGCTTCGGAATCACGACCGTAGGGATGGCGATCTCGCGCGCAATGGCAACGGCGTGGAGCGGACCGGCGCCGCCGAAGGCGATCATCGTGGTGTCGCGCGGGTCGATGCCGCGCTTGACCGAGACGGCGCGGACCGCAAGCGACATGGCGCTGTCGGAGATCACGGCGATACCGAGCGCCGCCCGCATGGTGTCGAGGCCGAGCGTTTTGCCGATCCTGCCGATCGCCGCTTCGGCGCGCGGGCGGTCGAGCCGCATGTGGCCGCCAAGAAAACGCGCATCGTTGAGCCGGCCGAGCATCAGATCGGCGTCGGTGACGGTGGGTTCGACGCCGCTGCGCCCATAACAGGCCGGCCCCGGATCGGCGCCGGCGCTGGTCGGGCCGACATGAAGTCCGCCGCGCGCGTCGCACCAGGCGATCGAGCCGCCGCCGGTGCCGACCTCGACGATATCGACCACCGGCAATTGCATGGGCTGGCCGCTGAATGCATCGCCGATGACGTAGCCTTCCTCAATCGGCGGAATGCCGCCGGTGATCAGCGAGGTCTTCGCCGTGGTGCCGCCCATGTCAAAGCCGATGGCGCGCTCGATGCCGAGGAGCTTGGCCAGACGGCCGGCGCCGATCATGCCGGCGACGGGCCCGGACTCCATCATCGCCACCGGCGCGCGCCGCGCCTCGCCGACCGACATGGTGCCGCCGTTCGAGCGCATGATGGCGGCCTGGCCGCGAAACTTCGCGCTTTGCGCAAACCCCTCGAAGCGGCTCAGATACCGGCTGACGCGGGGACCGACGAACGCATTGAGCACCGTCGTCGAGGTGCGCTCGTATTCGCGGAACTCGCGCAGAATCTCGTGGCTCAACGTGACGAACAATCCGGGCTGCTCGCGCCGCAACACCTCGCCGGCAAGAATCTCGTGCGCCGGATTGGCATAGGAATGAAGCAAGCACACCGCGACGGCTTCGATGCCGAGCGCCTCGAGCTTTTGCGCCAGTCCTGCCACGTCCTTCGGATCGAGCGGGATCAGCACCTCGCCGGCCGCGTTCATGCGCTCGGCAAGCTCGAATGTCAGTTCGCGCGGCACCAGCGGGCGCGGGCGATGGAAGAACAAGTTGAACGCGTCGGGGCGATTGCCGCGCCCCACCGCATAGACGTCGCGCATGCCCTGGGTGGTGAGGAGCGCGGTCTTCGCGCCCTTGTGCTCCAACACGGTATTGATCGCGATCGTCGAGCCGTGGATCAATTCGTCCATGGCGGCGAGATCGCAACCGGCGAGATCAAGCGCGGTCGCGACGCCCTCGGTCGGATCGGCCGGCACCGTCGAGGTCTTGGACGTTATGATGGTACCGTCGCGGTAGCCCACGAGGTCGGTGAAAGTACCGCCGATGTCGACGCCAACAATGCTCATTGTCTTATAAAAACTGTGGGCAAGGCCTTGCTCTGAGGGCGCCGCTCGAGCACGCCAAATCCTTGCCCATTGCGTCCCGCCAACTCCCTTTGTGCGCTTCTGCTACCTATTCTTCGCAACCTGTGTCAAACGGGCATGCGCGGGGCGAGGCGGAATTGGATCATGATCCGAGGAGGTTGAATCGGATCGCGGTCCAGATTCGTCGCTGGAGCATGATCTTTTCGGACCTGCCTTCGCTCGCCGAGGCGGGCTTCGCGAAGCCAGGAAACCACTTTTGCGGACCATGCTTCAGTTAGCAGGTGCCGGACGTTCTGTTTTCGCCTACAAAGGCCTATCGAACATTTATTCGGCCAAAATCGACAAAGACCGAGCATGGCTCGCTACAGACCCACACTCGCTCTCTTGATCTTGGCAAGCGCGATCGCCTGGACCTGCAGCACGTCGGCGGAGCCGCTCGCAACCGGACCTAATATGGTAGCCCAAGCGTTAACGCCGCCGGCGCCCCCGGCGGAGCCGACCACGGCAACGCCGCTGCCACCGGCAGCCCCCACCCCACCCATAACGCCGACCGCCGCCCAGGATACGGGCCCGGGCACTTCTCCAGGCACGGCCCAACCCATCGCTCCAGATGCAGCTATCGCGATCGGCGGTGTGGCGACGCTTCAGGGCTCCGCAACGGTGACGCGCAATAGCGCCCAGAACGCGCTCAAGCTCAACGACGCGATCTACAAGGGCGACGTATTGCAGACCAGCATCGACAGCACGCTTGGCATTACCTTCGATGACGACACGACGTTCACGATGTCGGCAAACTCGCGCTTCTCGGTCGATGAATTCGTCTATGCGGCGGGCGGCGCGCACAACGCAGCCTTGTTCACCGTTTTTCTCGGCAAGGTCGCTTTCGTCGCCGATAAAGTCGCCCATACTGGGAATATGACGATCGCGACGCCGACGGCGACGCTCGGTATCCGCGGCACCACCGGGATTATCGAGGTCCCCGCGGGCGCAACGCCCGGCACCACCGGCGAAGTTGCGATCAAGCTCTATCCCGATGTAACCGGCCGGGTCGGCCGCATCGAAGTGTTTGGCCGCGACGGCGCCCAGCTTGGCGTCCTGACGCGCGGCGCAACGGGGTTTTCGATCCAGTCGGGCGTGGGCGGCCGCTTCACCGCCGTGCAATTGCGGATAACCCCGCAAGAAGTCACGAGCGACCGCGCCTTTGTGCGTCGGACATTCTCGACGTTGTCCATCGGCCACCGCAACAACCTCGAGCGCCATAACCTGCTCGAGCGAAACCTGCGCACTCTGCAGCCGTCCGGACAGCCGCGCCAAAACCTCGAACGGCTGCCTCTCCAGCCCAAACTGCAGCAAACTCCCGGAACGCTGCCGAAAGCCACGTTGCCGCGAGGCACCCTGCAGGTCCTGCCCAAGCCCAAGGTGACGGTGCCAAAACTCGAGATCGAACGGATTCGCTAGGCGCAGTCTTGGAAAAATGAGTACGCCGGCCGCGGCATCCTTTTGATTTTCAGCCCCGACGCTGGCGTCGGCTGTCGAACTTCACGGCGGCGCCCGACGCGGCAAGGCTGACGCCGATGATGACGAAAATGGCCGCCGTTCCGGTGGCGGCGGCGATCAGGCTCGCCAGAAACGGAATAATGAACTGCCCGATGCGGTTGCCCATCGTGCGCAGCGAATTCGCCGTGCCGACCGCGCCTCCGGCGGCGATGCCGAGCACGCCCGCGATGCTGGCGGTGATGGCGACGCTTAAGGCAAAGCCGGCGAGCGCAATGGCGGCATAAAGGATCGGCAGCGGCAACGGCAGCGCCAGCGCCGCATAGGCGCCGGCGCTGACGAACGTACTGACCAGGGTGAGCGCGATCCGTCCAAGCGCGGCGTGCAACCGCGCAAACAGCAGCCGCGACACCATCGAGGCCACGGCGCGGACCGCAAGCAGCGTGCCGACGGCATCGACGCTCATGCCGCGCTCAGAGCCAAGCAGCGGCAAATAGACGACGATGAGGTCCTGCGCCACGACGGTGACGACGCTGACCAGCATGACTGTCGTCAGCCCTGGGATGAACAGAAGATCGCGCAGCGGCGGCGGCTTGCCGCGTTGCGCCACCGACTTGCGCACACCGCTCGGCGGCGTCATCAGCGCGAATAGCATCGTCAGCACCGCACCGCCGGCGGCAATGGTGAACAGCAGGTGGGTCGGCGGCACGCTCGCCGAGCCGCCGGCGAGGCCGACGATGTAGGGTCCGATGCCCTGCCCCACGGCGTTCGCCACCATGTAGTTGCCGATGGCGCGCTCCATGGCGCCCGGACCGCTGCCGCAGCGCGTACACAGCACTTGCTGCGCGATGACGAATAAAAGGTGCGCGGTGCCGGTGATCGCCGTGAAGATGAGAAGCGCCGTCAAATTGGGAAACAGCGCAAACCCGGCGCAGGCGAGGATCAACAAAACGCTGCCGATCCATATGGTTGCCGCATCATAGCCGCGATCGATGAAGCGCCCGATCTGCACGCCGACGATAATCGGCAACACCGCATAAACCGCGGTGATGATGCCGATCCAGACCACCGAAAGGCCGAGTTCGACCGCGCGATACGTCGTGGTGACGCGGATAATCGAGACGACCGCCTGCTCGACGAATGCGGTTGAAAGGATGGCGAAGAGAAGACGGTAGTGCATTCCCAACCGCAATCACGCCAAGCGTACGTTCTTGGTGAAGTCGTAGTTGGCGGCGTGTTCCGACTCATAGACCTGAACGCAGCGGGACTTGTCGTAACCCGGGCCGAACACTTTCTTCAGGAAGGCGAGCTGAAACGCCCATGCGGCCTCGGCGGCGTCACGGCGGTAACGGCCCGGCATGGTATCGTTGAGCCAGCCGTGCGGCGCGCCGGGATAGACCTTGATCGTGTAGCTCTTATCGAAGCGGTCGAGCGTGTCGCGCAAGCGCCGCACGTCGGCAAGCGAGATGATGTGATCGGCTTCGCCGAATATGCCGAGCACCGGGCAATCGACACGCGCGATCACCTCTTCGAGCGGCTTCGGGAACTGCGCGTTGGCCTTCCACTCCTTGTCGCCGGCCGCGCCGTACCAGACGAGCGCGGCGGCGATCGGATGCTCGGCCGCGAACGCCAGAGGATTGCGGCCGGTCTGGCAGACGCCCTTGACGGCGATCTTGTCGGGATCGACTTGCGGCAGCTTGGCGAGTTCGGCAATGGCGCTGGCGATATATTCGTTCGCTTCATCGTCCTTCAGCGGATAGCCGACGTCGCCGCGGTGCAAAGCGTCCTGGTCCGGGTATTCGTAGAAAAAATCCGGCGCGATACAGACGAAACCGTCGCGCGCCATGCGCTCGGCGAGGTCGCACGTGTGCTTCACCAGACCGTAGCGCTCATGCATCAGCACGATCGCCGGGATTCTTCCGCCGACGGCGGCCGGCATGGCGAGAATCGCCGGCAAGCCACCGGCGCAGTGAATTGTCTTGGTGACGATGTCAGGCACGTTCACTCCTCAGGGGCCGGCGGCGAATGCAGCGGCGAGCTTGCCGCACGCGGCCGCGTCATCGAGAGCGGCGCCGCACAGCTTGAGCCACTCTCCAGCGCGCGCGTCGCCGACCAAAGGATCGAGCACGCGGCGGGCCTTCTCATCGACTGCGGCGCCGTCGAGCGGATGCTCGGGATCGCCGTTCGCCGCGACGGTGCGATGCCGGAAGACGTCGCCGCCCGATTCGACCTCCACTTCCGCCGGCCAGTGCTGCGGATAAAACGATTCAAGCGCCGCGTCGGCGACGACTTCGACCTTGGCCGCCAACGCCGTGACCGCGGGGCCGAACGCCGCCGAACTGCGGTCGATGTCGTAGAGGGCTTCGGGGGCCGAAGCGGCGAGCGCGATCTGATGAGCGACGCTGACCATGGTCGATTGCCGCGCGCCCGGCTCGGCGCGGGCGGAAATCATCCCGGCATAGGCAGGCGGCACGCGCACGCGAACCTTGGTGATGGAGTCGCTCACAACACCGAGCCGCAGGACGGCGCGAAACGCCTCGACCGCGGCGATCCCCTGCTTGGCCGAGCAAAACGGTTTCATGCTGAGCGCCGCATAGACGCAATTGCTGCCGAGTTCTGCCGTCAGGCGGTCGCGGTCGAGCGCAATCCCGTGGGTCTCGGCGAGCCAGTTTTTATCCAAGATTTCCGGATCGCCGCGATAGTCGGCGCGGGCCGCCTCGGCGGCGGCGACACCGCCCGCTATCGCATTCGCGTAGAGAAACCAGCGCCCCGACGGCGCGCCGTGGATGCGCCCGACGCCTCCCGCCATTAGCATCACGGCGAGCGACAAAGCATGCGCGGTGCGCGTCTCGTTTAATCCCAAAAGACGCGAAGCCGTCGCGGCCGCGGCCACCGGCGCAGCCAGATAGGTCGGCCAGATGCCGCGATAGAGGATTTGCGGACCCGAAACCGCCATGCCGAACCGCGTCATCACCTCGGTGCCGACCCAGAGCGCGCTCGCGATCGTATCGGGATCAGCCGCTCGCCCGTTCGCCGCGAGCGTCAACGCCACCGGCACCACGCCGGCGCTCGGCGTCGTGCAGGACGGCAGATGGATGTCGTCGATTTCCGTGAGCCTGATCGCTGCCGCCTGGCGCCCGATCCGCCCGGCGAGCGAACCGGCATCGCCGGTATTTTCCAGCGCCCTGCCCTCGGGAATGTGAGCGCCGGCAAGCGCGGCGACGGCGGTGTCGATGAAGTGCAAGCGCAGCCGCTCCCGCTGCGCCGCCGGCAAGGCCGAAGCCTTTGCGCCGGCGACGAAAGCTGCAAGCGAGGCAATGACGGTCACGATGCAGCCCTCACGCACCAGCGCCGGGCTTGACCCGGGCTTTCATTCCGAGCATGCGCTTGCGCATGTCCTGCGGCAACGCTCCCGGCCGCCGCGATTTAGCATGGATTGCATGATTTATGGCACAGCCCCTCAACGAGACGCACGATCCCGCCCGGCGCAGCTGGGTTGAGAGCGCCAACGCGCCCGATTGCGAATACCCGATCCAGAATCTGCCGTTCGGGGTATTCCGGCCGGCCGCGGGATTGCCGCCGCGCGTCGGCGTTGCGATTGGCGATCAGATCGTCGATATGGCGGGAGCGTGCACGACGCTCCTCGGCGGCGCGGCCGGTGCGCAAGGCGCCTTCGCGGCGCCGTTTCTCAATCCGCTGATGTCGATGGGACCGCAAGCCTGGTCGGCCGTGCGGCTGGCGCTGTCGCGGGCGCTGAGCACCGAGCACGGCCAGGGCATGGGCTTGCGTCCGCATCTGACGCCGATGGCGCAGGCCGAGATCAGGATGCCGGTGGCGTTTCGCAATTTCACCGATTTCTTCGCTTCGGTGTTTCACGCCACCAATGCGGGCCGCATGTTTCGCCCCGACAATCCGCTGATGCCGAACTACAAATACGTGCCGGTCGCCTATCACAGCCGCGCTTCATCGGTGCGCATCAGCGGCACGCCGGTAAAGCGCCCGCTCGGCCAGCGCAAAGCGCCGAACGATGCCGCGCCGACTTACGGGCCGTCGCGCCATCTCGATTTCGAGCTGGAGCTCGGCATTTACGTCGGCACCGGCAGCGAGCTCGGCCAGCCCGTGCCCGTCGGCCAGGCGCTCGACCGCGTGTTCGGTTTCTGCCTGCTCAACGACTGGTCGGCGCGCGACATTCAGGCCTGGGAATACCAGCCGCTCGGACCGTTCCTCGGCAAGAATTTCGGCACCACGATTTCGCCCTGGGTGGTGACCGCTGAGGCGCTGGTGCCGTTCCGCATCCCGGCCTATACGCGGCCCGAGGGCGACCCTGCGCCGCTGCCCTATCTCGCCGACGCCAAGGATCAGGCGAGCGGCGGCTTCGACATCACGCTCGAGGCTTACATCTCGACGGAAGCGATGCGCCGCGACGGCACGCCGCCGCAGCGGATCACCGCGACGTCGTTCGCGACGATCTACTGGACCGTCGCGCAGATGATCGCGCATCACACCAGCAACGGCTGCAACCTCGAGATCGGCGACCTGATCGGATCCGGCACCATTTCGGGCCCGGAGAAATCGAGCTGGGGCAGCCTCCTCGAACTCACCATGCGCGGCACCGAGCCGCTCACGCTGCCGAGCGGCGAGAAGCGCGGCTTTATCGAGGACGGCGACGAGATCATGTTCCGCGGCTTCTGCACCAAGCCCGGTTATCCGCGCATCGGCTTCGGCGAATGCCGCGCCGTGATTCAGCCGGCAGGATGACGGCTCAGTCCACCGGCACCCACTTCTGCAGGCGCTTTCCGGTATCGACCTCGCCGGTATAGAGGTTGCCCTTCGAGTCGAACTTGCCGACGTGGACCCAATGGAATTGCCCGGTCTCGCGGCCCGGGCCGCCGTAGGTGCCGACCACGGCGCCGTCCTTGCGGCGCACCGTTTCGATCACGTTATTGGTGCCGTCGATCAGCACGAAATAATCCTGCTTGCGGTCGAGCGGCGAGAACGCGATGCCCCAGGTCGAGCCCGAGGCTAGCGTCTTCGGATCGAACACGAACTGCGTGACGTAGCTGCCGTCTTTGTGAAAGACCTGGACGCGGTTGTTGCTGCGGTCGCAGACATAGACGAGGCCGTCCTTGGCAAGCCCGATGCAATGCACCGGATTGCCGAATTGCGGCGAGTCGGGATTGTGCAGCGGCAGATTGTCGTCGGTCGGCGGCTTGCCGTAGGCGCCCCAGACGCGCTTGATCGCGCCGGTGTCGGCGTCGAGCACGGCGACGCGATGGTTGCCGTAGCCGTCGGCCGCGTAAATCTCGTTGGCCTGCCTGTCGATCTCCAGCGCGGCGACGAGGCCGAACTGGGTGAGATCGGTGCTGCTGGTCAGCGGACCACGCCTGCCGAACTCTTTGACGAATTTGCCGTCAGTGGTGAACTTCAGCACCATGCCGTCGTCCTTGCCGTTGCCGCTCAGCCAGACGAAGCCTTTGCCGTCGACCAGGATGGCGTGCTCCTGCAGCGGCCAGTCGTAGCCCTGGTTGTCGCCGGGGCCGCCCCACGACTTCACGACGTCGCCGGCCTGATTGAACACCAGCACCGACGGCGCCGGCACGCAGCACTTCGACCGCGGCGGATTGAGCGCAGCGCCTTTCTCGTCGTCGGTGAGCGAGCGCGGACGCTGGAACACCCAGATATTGTCCTGAGCGTCGATCGACATGCCGCCGACCTGCCCGAGAATCCAATTGTTCGGCAGCGGCTTCGGCCAGAACGGATCGACGCGGAAGGCGGGACTCACGGCGTGAGCGGGCGCCGCGACCGCGATCAATAACAATAGCGCTGCAAGCGTCGACGCGATCGAACGCACGTTACTCATTTCCACCCTCCCCTGCGCCGTCATGGCCGAGCTTCGTCCCGGCCATCTCGTTTTGATAGGCAAAGTGCTTAATTTATCGGGATGCCCGCGACAAGCGCGGGCATGACGGACCATCAATGAATCTCCGGCTCGGCGATCGCCTTCTGCCCCTCCAGGAAATCGAAATCGCAGCCGACATCGGCCTGGCCGATATGCTCCGAGAACATCGCGCCGTAACCTCGCGGATAGTGAGGCGGCGGCGGCGTCCAGGCGCTGCGCCGGCGCGCCAGTTCCGCGTCGCCGACGTGAAGATGAATTTTCCGCGCGGCGACGTCGACCTCGATCTCGTCGCCGGTCTCGACGAAGGCGAGCGGCCCGCCGACATAGCTTTCCGGCGCGACGTGCAGGATGCAGGCGCCGTAGCTGGTGCCGCTCATGCGCGCGTCGGAGATGCGCAGCATGTCGCGGACGCCGGCCTTCAAAAGCTTCTTCGGAATCGGCAACTGGCCCCATTCCGGCATGCCGGGCCCGCCCTTCGGGCCGCCGTTCTTGAGCACCAGCACGTGATCGGCGGTGACGTCGAGATCGTCGCGATCGACCTCGCGCGCCATGTGATCGTAATTCTCGAATGCGATGGCCTTGCCGCGGTGATGCAGCAGGCGCTGCTCCGCGGCAGCGGGCTTCATCACGCAGCCATTCGGCGCCAGATTGCCGGTCAGCACCGCCGTCGCGCCTTCGGGGTAAAGCGGCTTGGTCAGCGGATGAATGACGTCGGGCAGATAGACCTTGCTGTCGGCGATGCATTCACCCAACGTGCGCCCGGTGACGGTGATGCAAGTGAGGTCGAGCAGGCCTTTCATCTCGGCCATCAGCGCGCGCAAGCCGCCGGCATAGAAGAAATCCTCCATCAGGTATTTTCCCGACGGCGTGATGTTGGCGATCACCGGCACCTGCCGCGAGATGGCGTCGAAGCGCTGCATGTCGAGCGCCACGCCGGCGCGGCGCGCCATGGCAATGACGTGGATGATGGCGTTGGTCGAGCCGCCGAGCGCCATGTGGACGCGGATGGCGTTGTCGAATGCGGCCGGCGTGAGGATTTGTTTTGGAGTCAAATCCTCCCACACCATGTCGACGGCGCGGCGGCCGGCGGCGGCGCACATGCGCGGATGGTTGGCGTCGGGCGCCGGGATCGATGACGCGCCCGGCAGCGACAGGCCCAGTGCCTCGGTGATCGCCATCATGGTCGCCGCGGTGCCCATCACCATGCAGGTGCCGAACGAGCGCGAAATGCCGCCCTCGATCTCGTTCCATTCCTCGTCGCCGATGCGGCCGGCGCGCTTCTCGTCCCAGTATTTCCAGGCG
>DATJYT010000369.1:0-5222 GCA_035499475.1 Xanthobacteraceae bacterium
AGTCCGGCGCACGCCGCCGACTATCCAGACCATGCCGTGAAAATTGTCGTACCTTTCCCCGCCGGAGGAACGGCCGATGGTGTTCCCCGGATCATCGCCGATTGGCTGTCACGCAAATGGGGCCAGCCGGTCATCGTTGAAAATCGCACCGGTGCCGCCGGAAATATCGGGTCCGAACTCGTTTATCATTCGGACCCGGACGGCTACACATTGCTCGCGGCACCCCCACCACCGCTTGTGATCAACCAAAATCTCTATCCAAAGCTTGGCTTTGATCCAACGAAATTCGAGCCGATCATTGTGATGGCGCAGGTACCGAACGCGCTGATAGTCAATCCGAACACTATCAAGGCGTCGAACCTGGCCGAGTTGGTTGAATATCTGCGAAACAACCCCGACAAGATTACTTGCGCGACGCAAGGCATCGGCACGACTTCGCATCTCACCTCCGAGCTATTCCAGTTGCTGGCCAAGGTGAAACTGCGCGAGATACCATATCGTGGGTCGGCGCCCGCGCTGCAGGGTCTTCTTGCCGGCGACGTCGATATGATGTTCGACAATCTCGGCTCTTCGCTGCCGCTGGTCGAAGCCGGCAAGCTGAAACTGCTGGCGGTAGCGTCGCCTGCCCGCCTCCCCGCGCTGCCAGATATGCCGGCGATGGCGGAAACGCTGCCGGGTTTCGAAGCTGTCGCCTGGTTCGGCATCGTGGCGCCGCCCAATACGCCCAAAGCCATCATCGACAAGATCAATGCCGGCGTAAACGAGGCGCTGCGCCAGCCCGACGTCCAGGATCGCCTCAAGAAATTGTCCGCCGAGATTTTTGGCGGCTCTGTCGAGGAGACGGCCCACTATATGCGGCAGGAGGTCGACCGTTGGGCCGCAGTGATAAAATCAGCGAACATCAAGCTGCCGTGAGCTTTTCGGATATCTGACATATTGAAATTTCGTTGGCTGCTGGCAGCGCCAGCCACTATGTGCGTTTCGGGCCGCAAAGGGGAAAACCCATTACTGATCCGTGAAGGCGCGCGTTGACAGCGCGGAAACAAACATCAGTCTTTCGGGAATGCGCGCCTTGCATTATGATTGAAGCCACAGCCTCCGGAGGGACCTGCTCGATGTCCCGCAATTCTGTGCTTGTTCTCGCCTTGGTTCTCGCCTTGGCGCTCGCCAACCTGATCTTCCCCGGGCAAGCTTTTGCGCAGTTGACCCCGCCCGCCGGATCGGCCGGCGCCGGCAATTCGTCGATCAGCGGCGTGCCCTTCGGTCCCGCCAATCCGAGGGCGCTCTCTGACCCCAGCGGCATCGGAAACGCCTCACTTGTCCCGCCGCTCCGCACCAACACTCCAACGGCAACGGTTGGATCCGTCAGTTCGTCACCGTCGTCGGGCACACGCGTCGTCGCGCCGCCCTATGCAGGAGCATCACAGCGGATCACCAGCGCGCGTAGCGTCGAGCCAAAAAGCAAGCCACCGTCCCGCCGCCGAGGTGGCCCCGCACAGGTCAGCACGTTCACGGGAATTTGCCGGGGGTGCTAGCGTTGCGCACTAATCGCCTAAAAAACTCAGCAAATAGATGAGACCTATAAGAGCCGCCACAGTTCCCACAAAGAAAAGCAGGCCCATTTCTCTCTCGTAGGCCTTAGAGCGGATCGGCCCTCCCGGTTCATTGGGTTGGGTAAGCATGAGCTGTATTCCCTGTCTCCAAGCACGGTTGAGCATGGACGTTTGCCCGGCCGCGTCCGCCGAGCTTGATCCAGATCAATTTGTGTCGGCTTCTGAGATCCGATCGGGATCGACTTTGCGGCGCTACCACATGTAGCGCAACACACCCTTGCCGGCGAAACTGCTGGTGACGTTCGAGAACTCGCCCTCGAAGGTTCCCGCCACCGACCAGCCGTTCACCCATTTCATCTCGACCGACGCCGTGGTCAGCGCAGAGTCTTTCGCCTGCGCCGCGCCGTTGACGGTAAAGCCTACGCCCGGCAGTGCCTGGAAGGTCGCGGCGGCCGAACGGTCCGGATCGAAATCATGCGCCCAGGCGAACCGGCCGCGCAATGTCAATACGCCGTCCCGCATCGCGAACGACCTATCGGTGCGGATACCCAATTCGCTCCGGCTGTCGGTAAGACTTTCGGCCGCATAGTTCAACGCGAAGCTCGGCGTGCCGGAAACAACGCTTTCCGCGTAGGCCGGCAGCTCAAAGGTGGTGAACTGGCCAGCGGCGTAAGGCGTGATGCCCAAGCCACCGACCCAAGGCGCTACAAAGCGATAGCCGCCCTCGACGCGCCCCGAATACGCATTGGCGTTGAATTCCGCACGCAGATGGTCGATCCCGGCAATCGTCACGTTGCGATCGGTTGTGATGTCCTGCCAGCCATAAGCCAGCGCGCCGGTAATGTAGGCTGCACCGTTGGTGTGACGCACATAAGCGCCGGCCTGGAAAAGGTCTGAGTGGCCGCTACCGAAATTGTTGACGCTAAAGCTTGTGCCTCCGCCCGCGAGCGCAAAGCCGGCCATTGTGCTCGGTGAGAACAGATAATCCGCACCGACCGCAGTTCCCGCGATTCGGCTGGTGGCGTTGTTTGATCCGAGCGCCACATTGCCGTCGGTCGATTGCGAGCCACCGAAACCTGCGGCCCAGACGCTCCAGCGTGGCTCATAGACTTTGGCGAACGGCGCCTTGGTGAACATGGCATAGGCGTCGCGCTCAGGCGGGAGCCGTTTGGTCGCAGCGTAAGCGTTGGAACTCTCGTCCGCATAGCCGGCAGGCGAGGTCATCCCGTTGATGCCGTTGCCCCTCCCCATGAAGGGATCGGTGAGGACGCCCATAAACTGGCTCATCGCATCGAACGTCGTCTGCAACGAGCCGGTAGCGACCTCTCCCGAGGTTTGTGTCAAGGCATTCGCCAGACCGGTGCCGGTGAGGCCGAACAGGCTGGTGAACGCCGGAGGCAATGAGCCGCCGTTGTTGAAGTAGCTGTTCAGCGTCGTCGCGACGCTCTGCTGGTTCTGATTGAGGCCGCCGGACTGCCCAAGCGCTGCAGTAAAATTCAAATACACATTGTTGCTGCCATAGCTCAGCATATCGGTAAAACCAGCGGGCACATTGGTGTTGCCGGCACCGGCAAACGTCCCATTGATCCCACCGTTTGCGGTCAGGATCGTGTATTGCTTTGTCATCGAGCTGCCGCTCGCAAACACCGTATTGAGCGTGGCACCGCCGAGGCTCGCCGTGCCGGCCACGTTAGCAAAGCTTCCGATCTGCACGAGATAGATCGCGCCGGACTGGAAGACGAGATTGCCCGCGATCGTCATCGACGAACCGGGTGTGCCGTTGCCCGGTGCGAAGATGCCGCCGGTGTTGACCTGCGTCGCCCCGACCGTACCGGTGCCCATCAACAGGCCGCCGGCGTTGACCGTAGGATCGGTTATCGAACCGATCACGTCCAGGATGCCGCCGTTGACTGTCGTTCCGCCTGTATAGGTATTCGTGCCCGTGACGAACGTGATGCCGAAAGCGGTCGTCAGGCTCGCGGTGCCGCCGATGCCGTTGATGGTGCCGCCGCCAGACACGATCGGCGCGTTCAGATTCCCGTCCTGCAGCGTGCCGCCGGCGAGGAACAAGGCGGCAAGCGTCTGCGTCGTGCCGCCGAGATCGAGCACGCCGCCCACCAGAGTCGCCGTGCTGGTTGCAGCCCCCAGCGTGCCGCCGCCGGACATCCGTAACGTACCTGCCAGGACGATGGTGCCGCCGGTATAGGTGTTGACGCCGGTCAGAGTCTCAGTGCCGCCCGCGAGCACTAGCTGCCCTCCGGTGCCGCCATACGAACCACCGTCTTGGATCGTTCCCGCGAATGTACCGCTGGCGTTAGTGATGATGAGCTGATTGGCGCCGAGTTGGACGAGGCCTGCTCTGTCGGTGCTCGACAGCGACATGATGTAAGCACCAGTCGGTGAGCCACTGCCCACGCCGGAAATATCGAAAATGCCGCCGTTCGATACGCTGACGCCGCTCGACGTCGATATGCTGCCAGGACCGACCAGCGCCAAGAAGCCGTTGTTGACCGTGGTCGCACCGGTGTAGGTGTTAGTGCCGCTCACCGTGGCCGACCCGCCATTGATAATTTCGACCGGGCCGTTACCGGAAATGATGCCGG
Organism: Xanthobacteraceae bacterium; assembly: GCA_035499475.1. Lineage (GTDB taxonomy): Bacteria > Pseudomonadota > Alphaproteobacteria > Rhizobiales > Xanthobacteraceae > BOG-931. The sequence continues at coordinate 4,157 of DATJYT010000369.1, forward strand.
CAAGTCCAAGCGGGACCGAGTTGGAGTCGATGACCAGCGGCGATGTGGGCGTAGTTGTGATGTTGACGTCGGTGACGAAGTTGGGTGTGTAACCGACGGCCTGACCTGCGAGATTGTACAGAACCGAGTTGTTAAGAAAAAAGCCCAAGCCAATTGTGGATTCGACGCTGCCGGACGATATGCCGTAATAAGGATTGGGATATGTGCTTGGACCGCTGTTGCTGATGAGTGTGACGGAGCTTGGCGTCGCACCGCTTGATTGACCTGAAACCGTCAGCGTCACTCCGCCGTCGCGATAGTCCGAAGCCGGGATCTGATTAGTCAAGTTATAGTAGTTTGTTCCGCTGTCCAGCAGGCTCCGCGATGACACGGTGACGGTCGGCTGTCCCGGTGCGCTCACTGATACGTTCAGGAAGATAGCTTCCTCGTTTGTGCCGGGCGCACCGGAATTTGCAAACGGTTGAAAGGAATTGGTGTGGATCTCGTTGGCAGGTTTGAATTGCGCCAGCATAGCGGGCGTCAGGCCAAGCATCACGCAAGGACTGCATGAGGTGACGCTTTGGCTGACCTGCGGCCCGTTCGGCGAAGATGCGTACTGCTGGTAAGTGCCGGCGTTCATCGAACTCAGAGGCTGCCCGTTGGCAGCAACGACATAGCCTGCCGTGGTCCCCGGTACGACAGCCTGACCCAGAACGCCGCCGGGGCCCCCGGAAACAAAATTGCCGGCCCCGAAAATCCCATACGCGCCACCGAAAACGCCCGGCAGTGGTCCGTCCGGAAACGATAAGTTGATGGGGCTCGTGACCGCTCCCATCAGAAATTGCGACGCGGCGCCCGACGGCGAGATCGCATTCAGGGTGTATCCACTATTTGACGTAGATGACGGATAGAATGTGAGCGATGGAGTGCCGACGATGTTGTAGTTGTAACCGTAGGTACCATTGCCGTACGTGATTTGGAGGTTTTTCGGCTGGCCGCTCATGCTCTCAGGCACGCTGCCAAACGCCGATTGTGTGTACTGCGCGACAAAAATCTCAGACCCGGTGTCGAAGATGTAGGGCCGCGG
>DATJYT010000370.1:0-5191 GCA_035499475.1 Xanthobacteraceae bacterium
GGCGAGCGCGGCGCGCGGCTCCATCGGCACGCCGGTGACGCGCTGCACCCAGGTCTCGAACCGCGTCACGTGGGCCGCGCGCGCGAAGGCGGCGTCGGTTGCCGCGGCGTCGCCGAGCTCGGCATCGAAGCAGACGTTGGAGCGCGCCTCCTCGTGCACGCGCGGCGCATCCTGCCGCGCCGCCGGCGCGGTTGCGGCGACCGCCGGCAGGACGTCGTAATCGACGACGATTTTTTCGGCGGCGTCCTTCGCCGCATTCACGGTCTCCGCGACCACCATCGCCACCGCCTCGCCGACGAAGCGTGCCTTGTCGGCGGGCAGCGGATAGTGCGGCGCCTCGAACGGAGGCGCGCCGCCTTTGTTGGTAAGCTGCGTCTCCGCCGGATGCGGCGACCACGGCTTGTGCGGAATGGGCTTGAGGCCGTCGGCGAGAAAATCGGCGCCGGTCAGCACCGCCAGCACGCCGGGCATTGTCTTGGCGGCATCGGTCGCGATCGAACGGATGCGCGCATGGGCGTGCGGCGAGCGCAGCATCACGGCATAGGCCTGGCCCGGCAGATTCTCGTCGGCGGTGTAGCGGCCGTTGCCGCGCACCAGCCGCAGGTCTTCGCGGCGGCGCACCGGCTGGCCGATGCCGGTGCCAGTGCCGGCGCCGTGGGCCGATTCAGCCATCACGTCCTCACGTTGTTCATTGCAACGGAATATCGGCCTGCTTGACGACTTTGCCCCACAGCGTGCGCTCGTCGGCGAAGAACTTGGCGGCGTCCTGGCGGCTGCCCGGCGCGAGATCCATGCCGAGCGCCTTGGTCTTCTGGATAAAGTCCGGCTGTTTGAGGCAATCGACGACGTCGCGGTTGATCTTGTCCGCCAGCGCGTCGGTCATTCCGGGTGGCGCGACGAGGCCGAAGAACGTGACCGCGCGATAGCCCGGCACGCCGGCTTCGGCGAGCGTCGGCACGTCGGGAAGCTCTTTCAGCCGCTCGGCCGAGCCGACCGCAACGATCTTTTCCTTCTGCGCCCGGTGCAGCGGCAGCGAGGTCGCCAGCATGTCGAACATGATGTTGACGTTGCCGCCGAGCACATCGGCGACCGCCGGTCCCAGCCCCTTGTAGGGCACCTGGAGCAATTTGACGCCGGCCAGCATTTCGAACTCGATGGTGGCGAATTGGCCGAGCGAGCCGACGCCCGGCGTCGCCGCCGTAAGCTGTCCGGGCGCGCTTTTAGCGTGGCCGATGACTTGCGCCACGTCCGGCGCATCGAAATGCGGGCTTACCACCAGCACATAGGGCGAGGTCGCCAAGACCGCGATCGGGACCCATTTGGCCGGGTCATACGGCATGTCCTTATACATATACTCGTTGGTGGCGATCGGGCCGGGCGAGGCGAGCAGGAGCGTGTAGCCGTCTGGATTGGCGCGCGCGACTTCGGTCGCGCCGATATTGCCGCCGGCGCCGCCGACATTCTCGACGATCACCGACTGCCGCCATTTGCGGCCGAGCTCATCCGCCAGCACGCGCGCCAAAAGGTCGGTGCCGCCGCCGGGCGGGTAGGGAACGATCATCTTGACGACGCGCGAGGGGAAGTCCGTCTGCGCCAGGCCTGGCGCGGGGGCCGCCAGCACCCCCAGCAGTGCGGTAAGCGCGGCAACGACTATCCTTCGGCCGTACATTATTTCCTCCCGAGTAATGGACGGATGTTAGTGGACGCGGATAGGGCGCGCCAGCACGGCTCATCGTCGCGCCTGTGCTGACATTAATCCCGCGCCGCTGTAGACAAGGATAAAACCAAGGGAGGTCCGGCCGGTGCTCGCACGCGACGAAGCAAAGATCGATTGGATCGCGCGGGCGCGTGCCATCGCGCCGCTGGTCGAAGCGGCGGGCGACCGCAACGAGGCCAACCGGCGTATCGCGCCGGAGGTTGTCGCCGCGCTGCACGAGGCGGGACTTTTCAGCATGCTGATGCCGGCTTCGCTGGGCGGCGGTGCGGCCGACATCGTGGCGTTCAATCAGGTAATTGAGACCCTCGCCCTGTCTGACGCCAGCACCTCATGGTGTTTGGCGCAGGCCGTGGCGAGCACGCATGCGGCGGGCTTTCTCGATCCGCAGATCGCCCGCGAGGTTTTCGGTCCACCCAACGGCGCCATTGCCTGGGGGCCGCCGGCCGGGGCCAAGGCGGTCGTAACCGACGGCGGCTACACCTGCACCGGGCGCTGGCGCTTCGCCTCCGGCCACGAGCATTGTCCGTGGATGGGCGGCCACTCGACGGTGTTGGAGCGCGACGGCAAGCCGCGGCTCGACAAAAACGGCCGGCCGGTCAACCGCACCATGCTGTTCCGCAAGGACAAGGTGACGATCCTCGACACCTGGCACGTCATCGGACTGCGCGGCACCCGCAGCAACGACTACGAAGCGCACGAAGTGTTCGTGCCCGAAGCCTACACGACCTGGCGCGACCTGCCGGCCGACCGCCGCGAGGACGGCCCGCTCTATAATATTCAGTTGCTCACGCTTTACGGCATCGGCTTTTCCGGCGTCGCGGTCGGGCTCGCGCGCGCCTGCCTCGACGCCTTCATGACGCTCGCCGCGACAAAAAAACCGGGCGGCGGGCTCGGCTCATCGACCGTGCTGCGCGACAATGCCGTCATTCAATCGCGGGTAGCGAAAGCGGCGGGGCGGCTCAATTCGGCGCGCTCCTATCTCATCGAAATGCTGCACGAGATCTGGGAGGCGTCGGCGGCGCGCGGCTCGCTGTCGCTCGACGAGCGCGCCCGGCTGCGCGTCGCCATTACCGGCGCCATGGATCAGGCGCGCCGCGTCGTCGATTTTGCCTATCACGCGGCCGGCACCAACGCGATCTTCACCGGCAGCGCCTTCGAGCGGCGGTTTCGCGACATGCATACGCTGACCGCGCAGGGCCAGGCGCACCTCTCCAACTTCGAAGCCGCCGGCCAAGCCCTGTTCGGCATCGAGCCGAGCCAGAGGCTGTAACGCCGGCGGCGCCAAGTTTCTATGCAGCAGATGTTTTGCAACCGTCCGTCCCCGCTGTTGCGGGGCAGGAAATTTATAGCAGCGCGCCCGGGCTCTTCTTGTACCGGTTCACGATTGCGTCCGCGCTCATATAGGCGAGCGCCTGGATGGTCAGCGTCGGATTGAAGCCCGTGCCCATGGTCGGGAACGTCGAGCTGCCGACGATGAACAGGTTCGGGATATCCCAGCTCTGGCTATACTTGTTGACGACGGACTCTTTTGGGTCGCTGCCCATGCGGGTGCCGCCTTCATGATGGGCGCCGGGCTGGCCGGCATTGGGCGGGCCGGTCCACACCTTGGTTGCGTTCATGGCGTGGCCGATCTCTTCGAGCTTCTTGTTCATGAACGCGAGGCGGGCGAGCTCGTTGGGGCGGCGCCAATTGTAGGTGAGCCGCGGCGCCGGCAGGCCCCAGGCGTCGCGCCAGTCCGGATCGAGATCGATGGTCTGATCGGGATAGGGCAGGTTCTCGGTCTGCGCCGTGAGCGCCAGGTGCCGCGTATAGTATTTGCCGATGAAGTCGCGATAGGCCGCGCCCCAGCGCGGCGTGCCGGGTGGCGGCGGCATGTCCATGGCGGCGTCGATCGGGCCGCCTTCGAGCCCAGGCGTGCCGACCGAGATCTGCGCGCCGCGGATGAAGCCGAGATTGGCGTGGTCGAAATTGTCGGCGTTGAAGTCGTCGAGGCTCCACTTCTGCGCGTTCGGCCCCATGTAGTTGTTGACGAAGCGGTCGTCGAAGATGGCAAAGCCGCGGCCGCCGATATGCGCCATCATGTGCTTGCCGACGTGGCCGCTCGAATTGGCGAGGCCGTCGGGAAATTTCGCGGTCTTGGAGAGCAGCAACAGCCGCGTATTGTCGTAGATGAAGGTCGAGACGATGACGAGATCGGCCTCGATGGTGTTGTCGGAGCGGTCGGGTCCGTAATAGGACACGCCGGTCGCCTTGCCGCTGTCGTCGGTGTTGATGTGGTGCGCCATGGCGCCGGTGATGAGCTTGAAATTGCCGGTGGCGTCGGCCTCGGGCAGCTTCGTGACCAGGATCGACGACTTGGCGCCGACATGGCAGCCGAAAGCCTGGCAGTAGCCGCAATAGGTGCAGCCGGGGCGGTCCTTGTAGGGCTGCGACAGGATCGCGTGCGGCGTCGAGAACGGGTGATAGCCGAGCGACTTCGCGGCGCCTTCGAAGAGAAGCGTGGACTGATCGGTCAATAACGGCGGCAGCGGATATTCGCGTTGCCGCGGAGCCTCGAACACGTTGCCGCCCTCGATCTTCTTGCCTTGCAGATTGCCGGCCTTGCCGGAAACGCCGAGGTCGTATTCGGCGCGGTCGTAGAACGGCTCGAGTTCAGCATAGCTCACCGGCCAGTCGGTGAGCGAAGAATCCGCCGGCACTGCCGCGGCGCCGTAGCGCTCGACGGTCTTGGTGCGGACGTGAAAGTCGTCCTCGTGCAGGCGCCACGACACCGCGCCGTAATGCACCGTGCCGCCGCCGGCCTGGTTGCCGTTGTTCTGCGACGGAATCGGCCGCGCCTTGCCGCTGGTGTTCGGCCGCCACGTCACCGGCATGCGCTTGGGATTGGGCCGCAAATCCTGGCGCTGGAAGAAGCGCAGTTCGTCATGGGCATCGAAGTCGGAGGTCTTGAGCCGCGGTCCGCGCTCGAGCCCGATCACTTTCATCCCGGCCTTGGCAAGCTCGGCCGCAAGAATGCCGCCCGCCGCGCCGACGCCGATAATGACGACATCCGTCTTTTCGGTGGCCATGACGAAATCCTCCCTGTGCGATCCGTCGCATGATGGCCGGGATAAGATTGTGAAATCCCCGGGGCGGATCGTTGCCGCCGAGTATGGCGACCGTGACGCTTGGCGCAAGCCTTGCTATTGAGGGGCAGGGAAGCAATCCGGCCGGCTGGGGGCCGCGCGGAGCGGGCCAAGAGTCACATGAAAGACATCGTCGACAGGTTGGAAGAGCGCCGCGCCTCGGCGCGCGGCGGCGGCGGCGAGCGGCGCATCGAGGCGCAGCACAAGCGCGGCAAGCTGACCGCGCGCGAGCGGGTCGAGCTGCTCATGGATCGCGGCTCGTTCGAGGAGCTCGACATGTTCGTCGTGCACCGCTCCAACGATTTCGGCATGGAGAAGAGCACCATCGCCGGCGACGGCGTCGTCACCG
>DATJYT010000371.1:0-12357 GCA_035499475.1 Xanthobacteraceae bacterium
GCGGTGCCGCCGCTGATGCTGAAGACGGCGGCCAATCCAAACGGCCTTCCCAAAGATGTATTCGACGGATTGCAGGCGCAGCTTGCGGCCAACCGTTCGCAATTCTATCGCGCGCTCCCCGAGGGCCCGTTCTACGGCTTCAATCGACCCGGTGTGAAAGCCTCGGAGGCCGTCATCGCCAATTGGTGGCGGCAGGGCATGATGGGCGGCGCCAAGGCGCATTACGACGGCATCGTCGCCTTCTCGCAGACCGATTTCACCGAAGACCTCAGGAAGATCACCGTGCCGGTCTTGGTGATGCACAGCGAGGACGATCAGATCGTTCCCTACGTCGCCTCCGGGCCGTTGTCGGCCAAGCTTTTGAAGAACGGCACGCTGAAGACCTACAAGGACTTCCCGCACGGCATGCCGACCACGCAGGCGGACACGATCAATGCCGATCTGCTGTCGTTCATCCAGGCGAAGTAGCGCGGCGTCGTCAACGTCGCGGTCAACCGCTGCGCCTGCGACAATCTGGGTCGCGACTGCTGTGCTATAGTCGAGCCGTTCGCATTCACGCGTCCGCGCGCCACTCATAAGGCGCGGCGCGCGGGAGGGAGGAATGCCATGAAGCTTCGGCGCCGAGACGTTCTGCAACTGGGCGCGGCCGTCGCCATATCGCCCATGGGGGCGCATCTGGCCTCCGCGCAAGCTTACCCGGCGCATCCGATACGTCTTATCGTCGGCTTTCCCGCCGGAGGGCAGGTCGACATCACGGCTCGGGTGACGGCGCAGTGGCTCGGCGAACGCCTCGGCCAATCGGTCGTCGTCGAGAACAAGCCGGGCGCCGGCGGCAATCTGGGCGCGCAGGCCGTTATCAGCGCGGCACCGGACGGTTATACGCTGTTCTTTGCCGCGGCGTCGAATACCGTCAACACGACTTTGTTCGCCAATCTTCCTTACGACTTCGCCCGCGACACGGAAGCAGTCGGCCCCATCAATCGCATTCCCCTGGTGCTGGAAGTAAACCCCTCGTTCCCGGCCAAAACCGTCGCCGAGTTCATTGCCAACGCCAAGGCCAATCCCGGCAAGGTCAATGTCGGTTCGCCGTCGGCCGGCACGCCGCCTTATCTCGCCGTCGAGCTGCTCAAGATGATGGCCGATATCAACGTCACGCATGTGCCTTATGTAGGCGAGAACCAGATGGTGACGGATCTGCTGGGCGGTCAGCTCATGGCCGGTCTCGGCGGCATCTCCTCGGGCATCGGCCACGTCAAGGCCGGCAAGCTTCGCGCGCTCGGCGTGACGACGCCGGTGCGCGTGCCGGAACTGCCGGACGTGCCAACCGTCGGCGAAACGATTCCGGGATTTGAGGCCAGCGGGTGGAGCGGCATCGTCGCGCCGAAGAATACGCCCAAGGCGGTGGTTGACGTCCTCGCCGCCGCCATCGCAGCCATCGAGGCTGATCCCAAATTCAAGGACCGGCTGTCCGACCTGGGCGCGCCGCTGTTCAAACTGTCGCCGGCCGCGTTCAGCGAATTCATTGCGACCGAGACCGAGAAATGGGGCAAGGTGGTCAAGTTCGCCGGGCTGAAGCCGCAGTGACTGCAAGTCTCTAAACAAAATTCGGGACAATGATGAAAATTCTTCGCCGGAAATTCTTGCAGGGCGCGGCGAGCGCCGCCGCACTGCCGGCTTTGGCGCAAACCGCGTGGGCGCTCGACTATCCGACACGGCCCGTGCACATGATCGTCGGCTATCCGCCGGGCATAACGCCCGACATCGTCACGCGTCTCATTGCCCAGTCGCTGTCGGAGCGTCTCGGTCAGCAATTCATCACCGACAACCGCCCGGGCGCTTCCAGCAACATCGCCACCGAATTCGTGGTGCGCTCCCCGCCCGACGGCTACACGCTGCTGACGCTGACCTCGACCAACACCATCAATTCGACGCTGTTCGAGAAGCTGAACTTCGATCTCATCCGCGACATCGCACCGGTCGCGGGCTTGCTGCGCTCGGCCAATGTGCTGGAGGTGAACCCGTCGGTGCCGGTGCAGACGCTTCCGGAGTTCATCGCTTACTGCAAAGCGAATCCCGGCAAGATCAATTATGCGTCGGCCGGCAGCGGCAGCGCCACCAACGTCGCCGGCGAATTGTTCAAGTCCATGACCGGCATCGACATGGTCCACGTGCCCTATCGCTCAAGCTACATCCCCGACCTGGTCGCCGGCCAGGTGCAGGCTTCGATCAGCCCCATCGCGCAGATGATCGGGTTCATCCGGGCCGGCAAGATGCGCGCGCTCGCGGTCACCGGCGCGAAGCGCTCGGACGCGCTGCCCGGCATTCCCACCGTGTCCGAATTCGTGCCGGGCTACGAGGCTTACGTCTGGGACGCTGTCGGTGCGCCCGCGAACACGCCAAAGGAGATCATCGACAAGCTCCACGATGCGATCGGAATTGCGCTGGCCGATCCCGCGACGAAGGCCCGCTTTGCCGATCTCGGCGCCGAGCCGATGGTGATGACGCCCGCCGAACTCGGCAGCTACCTGGTCGCCGAAACCGCGAAGTGGGCCAAGGTGATCAAGGCTTCGGGGATCAAACCGGAATGAGTGGCGGCCTGACGAAAACCGCGATGGGAGAAATGACGATGAATGTGCCGCGCCGCCGGGTTCTCCAACTGGCCGGAGCCGCCGTTGCCGCTCCGGTATTCGCGCGGCGCGCATGTGCGCTCGATTATCCGACGCGGCCGGTGCACTTAATCGTCGGCTTTGCGGCGGGCAGCGGCCTCGATATCTATGCGCGCATCGTCGCGCAATGGCTGTCCGACCATTTCGGCCAGTCCTTCATCGTCGACAATCGCCTGGGTGCCGGTGGCAATGTCGCCACCGAAGCCGCGGTGAACGCGCCCGCCGACGGCTATACGCTGCTGATGGCGAGTACCGCGGTGTTCACCAATGCCACGCTCTACGACAATCTCGGCTTCAATTTCATCCGCGACATCGCCCCGGTTTCGAGCGTCACCCGCGGCGCTTTCGTCCTGGTAATCAGTCCGACGTTTCCGGCAAAGACGATCCCGGAATTCATCGCCTATGCCAAGGCCAACCCCGGCAAGATCAGTTGGGGATCGGCCGGCACGGGCACAGTCACTCACGTCGCCGGCGAGCTGTTCCGGTCGATGGCCGGCATCGAAATGGTGCACGTGCCCTATCGGGGCGAGCCGCAGGCGGTCAGCGACGTCATGGCCGGCCAGATTCAGCTCAATGTCAGCACGCTTGCCGGATCGGGCGAGCTGATCAAGGCTGGCAAGCTGCGTGCGCTCGGCGTGACGACGCCGAAGCGTTCGGATTCGTTCCCGGATATTCCGGCCGTCGGCGAATTTCTCCCCGGCTATGAGGCGAGTCTCTGGAACGGCATCGGCGCGCCACGGGCGACGCCACCGGAGATCATCGAGACCTTGAGCAAGGCCATCAATGCCTGCCTGACTGACCCCAAGGTCAAGGCGCAGTTCGCCCAGCTCGGCAGTGTGGCGACGCCATCGACACCGGCTGAATACGGCAGGGTCATCGTCACTGAGACCGAGAAGTGGGGCAAGGTGATCCGCGCGGCCGGCATCAAGGCGCAGTGACATTCGCGGCAAGCATTTTGGTCGCGTGGAGAGCCCTCATCCTGTCGGACGGATCATTCCGTTATTGCGGACACTATGGCGGCCCCGGCCGCACTGGCGCCGCCTCGGCCTGTTCGCGTTTGAGCCAGCTCACTGACAGATAGGCGCCGATCCACGAACCGAGCGCCGCGAACACCACGTAGCCGGGATGGCCGGTGTAGTTGATCACTGCGAACGCGGAAAGCAAATACCACACCGCGCTCCAGTTGGCGGCGCGGATGCGGTGGCGCGCTGTGACCGCCGCAGTGAAAAACACATAAACAGCGTCGGTGATTATCGTGGCGCAAAACACCGCCAGGGCGATGAGCGGATTGAGCGAAAGATTTGCGATCGCATTGCCGACATCCATCGATGAATTCTCCTTCGCCTCCGACAGAATCCGATAGTACAGTGATCCTTGTCGGCCCGAGGGGCAAAATCTCATGAACGAGTCGTCCGTTTGGCAGCGGATCGAAAGCTCGTTTCTGGCGTCGGCGCGTCGGGATCGGCGTCGCGCTCGTACGCGTCGTCAGTGGACGATCAACTCGGCCGAATCGATTGCCATCCGATCAATTGGTTGCTCCCGACCCGAAGCAGAGGCCGGTCGACGGAAATTCCGCGCCGCGAAATGATGACTGAGCCCCATTCCACCAATCCCAAGTTCTGCTGTAATGTCGATGAACCGCGTCCGGCGCAGTGATCGGCTCACCTATGAGGTACACCATGAAATGCGACAAACGATGGTTGTTTGCCGTCGTCTCCCTGCTCTCTTTGGCACTTCTGTCGTTGGACTTTGGCAGTCTTAACGCGCGCGCCGCCGAACCGGCATCGTGGACCCTCGCGGCCGCTCAAACGCCCAAACAGCAATGCATAAACTCCTGTCGCGCGCGCTACCGCGACTGTCGGCACCTGAAACAATTGTCATCGTACGAGTGTCGGGGCATTTATCAGGACTGCACCCGGTACTCCTGCACCGGCCTGGGACCAGGGTGACCGGTGCGTTTGCGGCCATAAGTGAATCGCACCAGAGTTGGATTGATTGCAGTTGAGATCGGCCGGAAAATCAGCCCCGGCCGCGGCTACGGCCACAATTTCCCGCTTGCAATCGCGGCGCCTTCGCTGAGCGCGTGCAGCTTCGCCCACACGATGCTGTCATACACCATGGGTTCGGTGCGCACCGCGGTGCCGAAACCGCAATCGACGCCGGCGATCAGGCGCTCGCGGTCGATCACCTGCGCGTAGCGCAAGAGGCGCTGCGACACCAGCCGCGGATGCTCGACGAAATTGGTCGTCGAATCGATGACGCCAGGAATCAGAATCTTGTCGTCGGGGATTTTGATGTCCTTGAGGTCTTCCCATTCGTGGTCGTGGCGCGGATTGGCAGCCTCGATGCTGATCGCCTGCGGCCGCGCCTTGAAGGCGATGTCAATAATCTTGACGAGCGGCAGGTCGTGGGTGTGCGGGCCCTCGTAATTGCCCCAGCAGATGTGAAGCCGCATGCGGTCCGCCGGCAAACCTTCGGTCGCGGCATTGAGCGCCGCAACGTTGCGCTCGGCGATCTTGTTGCGGAATTCGTCGTCGGTGAGATCGCGATACTGATTGTTGCGGCAGGAGCCGAGATCGGGGCAGTCGATCTGCAGGATGAAGCCGGCTTCGACGATGGCGCGGTATTCGACCTTCAGCACCTCGGCCAGCGCGTCCACATAGGCTTCCTCGGTCGGATAATGCAGGTTGATGATGAAGCGCGTCAGAATCCCCGGCGATGGCGCGGTCATGAACGCGTCGGTCGGCTTCGACTTCGCCGCGGCCGCTTTGAGATGCGCGAGATCGCGGTCGAGCGCCGAGCGGTCCTTGTAGCGCAGGTCGCCGACGCAGCCGGGAAACGGCACGCTGGCGAAATTGCCGCGGCTCCTCGCGAAATCCGGATGCGCGAGCTGGTCGCGCCCGATCATGATGTCGCGGCCCTTTTCGGCGGCGCGCGGGTCGGGCGCGATGCCGGTGACGCGGTGGCGGATATAGGTCGTGTAGGACGGCTTGCTCATCTCGCCGTCGCTGACCACGTCGATGCCGACGGCGACCTGCTGCGCGACCACATCCTCGACGGCCTTGGCGGTCTCGGCTTCGAAGGCGTCGGCAGAGACCGCGCCCCCCTTCTCGCGATTGAGAATGAGATCGATCAGCCGCCTCGGCCGCGGCAGGCTGCCGGTATGCGTCGTCAGGATGCGGTCGGTCGAGGTCTTCATGCGGCACTCCAATGCGGCTTCCGGCGCGGCGTTGTCGAGGTCTCGGCGTGAGGATAGTGTGCGCGCAACGCGAGGACGGCAAGGGAGGAAAGCGCAATGCGGATCGTCGACTTGAGCCGGGAGCTCTATCACCGCACGCCGTCCTATCCGGGACAGCCGCCGATTATTCACGGCATCTGGAAGACCCACGACGAGGCGCGCGCCGAATCCGGCGGCGTCCACGGCAACAGCGTGATGTTCTTTTCGATGCCGGACCACGGCGGCACCCATATCGATGCGCCACGGCACTTCGGCAAGAGCGGCACACCCATCAACGAATACCCGCTGGAGAATTGCATCGTCCAAGGCATCTGCATCGATCTGCGCCACATCAAGCCGCGCGCCGAGATCACGCCGGCCGATCTCGAAGCGGCGGTGAAAAAGGCCGGCGTGCCGGTCCCGAAAAAGGGCACGGTGCTGCTTTGCACCGGCCACCACGAGCGCACGTTTCCGACCGCGGCCTATGCGACCGACAATCCGGGCGTCAATGTCGCGGCGACCGAGTGGCTCGCCAAACAAGGCGTCGTCCATTTCGGGATCGACTCGATGCGGCCGGGACCGGAGGGATTAGTGAATACATTGGTGCACAAAGCCTGCCTCGAACTCGACATCACGCATCTTGAAAGCCTCTGTAACCTCGAAACGCTCATCGGCCAGGGCGAATTTCAGTTCATTTGCCTGCCGCTGAAATGGCGCGAGGGCACCGGCTCGCCGGTCCGTGCGGTGGCGGTGTTTAAGAATTGAGGTTATGGTGACGGCTTACGCCCGTGATAAAATCACTACATCGTGGCACTTCGCAAAGAACGCATGACGGTGAACGAATTCCTGGCCTGGGCGAAACAGCAGCCCGAGCGCTGGGAATTGCTCGACGGCGTTCCGAGCGCCATGGCGCCGGAGCGCGTTGTGCATGGCGACACGAAATATCGCGCCGCGCGGGCTTTTGACGACGCCATTCACAACGCCCGCGCACCATGCCGCTTTGTCCTCGACAGCGCCGTCGTGCGCATCGACGGCAAGAACAGCTATCAGCCGGATGTGTTGGTCTATTGCGGTGAGCCGCTCCCCGGCGACGCGCTCGAAGTGCCGAATGCAGTCGTGGTGGTCGAAGTCTTGTCGCCGGGCAATGCCATCACCGATCTGCGCGACAAGCTGCAGGGCTATTTTCGCGTTCCCAGCATCCTGCATTATCTCATTATCGACCCGGATAAGCGGCTCGTCATCCATCACGCGCGCGGCCGTGACGATACGGTGGCGACGCGCATCGTGACCAGCGGACAAATCACTCTCGAGCCACCTGGACTGTCTCTCGCCGTGGCCGATCTTTTTGCGCAACCAGCAAATTAATCTTACGGATTGATCGTTGATCCGGGACGCGCAAGTGTGCGGCTAGAAAAAGATTCCGAGTGAGGGGGAACGTTCCATGCAGATCGGCCACAACCGCAGAATGACCGGCGCGCAGTGCCTCGCCGACATGTTCAAGGGCTACGGCGTCACGCATATTTTTCACGTGCCGGCGGTGCTGCGCACGACGTTCGCCGAGATGGAGCGGCGCACCGACATCAAGCGGTTGCACGTGCACGGCGAGAAGGCCGCGGCTTACATGGCCGACGGCTACGCGCGCGCCTCGGGCAAGCCCGGTATCTGCATGGCGCAGGTGATCGGCGCGCTCAACCTCGCCGCCGGCTTGCGGGATGCGTGGCTTGCCCATTCGCCGGTGATCGCCATGACCGGCGGCCGCGAGCCGAAGACCAAGTTCCGCAAGGTCTATCAGGAAATCGACGACATGCCGGCGTTCGAGCCGGTGACCAAGTTCAACGCCACGGTCGATGACGTGACGCGCTTTCCCGATATGGTGCGGCAGGCGTTCCGCACCGCGGTGACCGGCTGCCCGGGCCCGGTCCATCTGCAATTCCGCGGCAACGAAGGCCAGATCGACGGCGAGGAAGGCGAGATGGAGCCGCTCTGCGAGCCGCAATTCGCCCGCGTGCCGGCATTTCGGCCGGAGCCGGACGACGCCAGCGTGCGGGCGGCGCTGAAGATCCTGCAAGACGCCGCACGTCCGGTCATCGTCGCCGGCGGCGGCGTGCGCGCTTCGGGCGCCGCTGCAGAACTCGTCGCACTCGCCGAAGCGCTGCAAATCCCGGTCGCGACCTCGCTCAACGGCAAGGATTCGATCCCCGGCAACCATCCGCTCGCGGTCGGCGTCGCCGGCACCTATTCGCGCGAAAGCGCGAACCGCGTCGTCAACGCCGCCGATCTCGTTTGCTTCATCGGCACCGAGACCGGCGGCATGACCACGCATTTTTGGGCGGTGCCGAAGATCGGCACGCCGGCAATCCAGATCGACATCGAGCCGGAAGCGCTCGGCCGCAATTACCCGCTCGCCGCCGCCGTCAACGGCGACGCCAAGGTTGCGCTTTCACGCATGCTGGCCCACGCCGACCGCGCCAGCGCCGGGAAACGCGCCGGCTGGATCGGCGAGGCGCAGAAGATTTGCGGCGAGTGGCGGAGCAAATATAAATCCGCGCTCGAATCCGACGCGATGCCGATCCGGCCGGAGCGGCTCTGCCATGAGCTGAGCCGGCATCTGCCCGACAACGCCATTGTGGTCGTCGATACCGGACACGCCGGCATGTGGATGGGCGGGATGTTCGATCTCACCGATCCGCGGCAAAGCTATATCCGCAGCGCCGGCCATCTCGGCTGGGCGTTTCCCGCCGGCCTCGGCGCCAAGTGTGGCTGTCCCGACCGGCCGGTGGTCACATTCACGGGAGATGCGGGCTTCTGGTATCACATTGCCGAGATCGAGACCGCGGCGCGCTGGCACATCAACGCTGTGACGGTCGTCAACAACAACGGCGGCGGCAACCAGTCGAAGCGCGGCTTTGACCGCGTCTATGGCGGCCAGCAGACCGACAAGGCGCGCGAGCTTTGGACCTTCAGCAAGCTCAACTTCGCGCGCATCGCCGAGGACATGGGCGCATTGGGCATCCGCGTCGAAAATGCAGCCGCTTTCCCGGCGGCGCTGGCGCAGGCGCTTGCCGCCAACCGTCCCGCAATCATCGATGTCGTCACCGACATTGAAGCGCTGGCGCCGACGGCGGTTGCCTGATTCCGGCGGCAACAGACACCGAGCCGTCATGCCCGCGCTTGTCGCGGGCATCCACGTCTTACGAGCCTCGCCAAGTGACAAAGACGTGGATGGCCGGAAGAAGTTCGGCCGTGACAGCAAAGGACCGTAACGACGGACGCGATCAAAATCCGCAGCCGGTTCCGCCTCAAATCAACTCAATTGCGGCGGAATTTGTCCAGTCAATGGCTCACTTTGCGTGCTTTCATTACGAATTTGCAATTGTGACCGGTAAGTGACGCCTCTTTCGCGCCCCACAATTGTGAAACACTGGAGGCATTGTGCGGCGGGGGACAGCGGCTTTCGATGCGGACCGAACGGGCATCGGCAATTCGCTTGCTGCAATTGATGATGATGGCGTCGCTGGTGCTGCCGGCGGCGCTGTTGGCGTATGCCTCCTGGAACGACTACCGCGAAGTGCACGCCGCCGCCGACGAGCGCATCGACCGCTCGCTCGATGTGATGCAGGAGCAGGCGCTCAAGGTCTTCGAGACGGTCGATCGCACCTTCGCCGAAGTCAATGAGGTCGTGCGCGGCATGTCGGACGACGAGATCCGCGCGGCGCAATCGACGCTGCATCCGCGGCTCGATCGCATCTCCGGGGTGATGCCGCAATTGCAAGCCATCGTACTGGTCGGCCGTGACGGGCGGCCGCTGGCCTCAAGCACATTGAAAACGGTTCGGCCCGACGCGAATTTCGCGGACCGCGATTATTTCAAGGCGCAGGTCGACCACGACGCCGGCACCTATGTGAGCGACGTGCGGGTGCCGAAATTGAGCGGCGTCGGCAGCGACTTCTTCGACCTGTCGCACCGCCTGGCCGCTCCCGACGACTCGTTCAGGGGCGTCATCGCGGTCGCGGTGCGGCCCGCTTATTTCGAAGACTTCTACGCGCTGCTCGGACAATCGTCCGGCAGTTTCTATGCGTTGGTGCGCGCCGACGGCTCATTCCTGGCGCGCTATCCCGTTCGTTCCAACCGGACCCAACGGCTGAGCAACGCCAGTGCGCTGCGCCAAGCCATCGATAAGGGCCTCACGCGCGGCCGGTTTTCCGTCGATTCGGAAATCGACGGCGTGCCGCGGCGCATTGGCTTTCGCAAGCTCGCCAATTATCCCGTCTATGCGCTGGCAGGCACCGACAGCATGGCGATCCGCGACGAATGGCTCGGTATCGTCGAAGATCACCTGTTGTTTGGACTGCCCGCCACGCTGCTGATTTTCACCGTGCTTTGGGTCGCGCTGCGGCGCACGCGCCGCCTGCATGAGGAGGCTGAACGGCGCGAAGTGGCGGAAGACGCGCTGCACCAGGCCCAGCAGCTCCAGGCCATTGGACAATTGACGGGCGGCGTCGCACACGATTTCAACAACCTGCTCATGATCGTCAGCGGCAGCGTGCAGAGGCTGCGCCGCAGCATCACCGACGAGAAGCAGATCCAGTTGCTCGACGCCATCACCACCGCGACGCAGCGCGGCGAGAGTCTGACCCGTCAGCTCCTCACCTTCTCGCGGCGGCAGATGCTGCAGCCCAGCGTGATCGATCTCGCCGGGCGGCTCCCGGAGATCAAGGACATGTTGGCCCGTTCACTGCGCGGCGACATCGATATTCGCGTCGGCGTTCCCAATCGCCCGTGCTTCGTCAAAGTCGATCCGAGCGAGTTGGAGCTCGCCTTGCTCAACCTGGCCTTCAACGCGCGCGACGCCATGCCGTCGGGCGGCACGCTGACGATCACGGCGAAGCCGGTCGTGCTGCGCGGCAAAGCGAGCGAGGAGGGGCTGAGCGGCGAGTTCGTCGCGGTTCGCATCGCCGACAGCGGTTCCGGCATTCCGTCCGACGTCCTGCCGCGGGTGTTCGAGCCGTTCTTCACGACCAAAGAGGTCGGCAAGGGCACCGGCCTCGGTCTCAGCCAGGTCTACGGCTTCGCCAAGCAGTCGGGCGGCGCTGCGACGATCACCAGCTCATCGCGTGGCACCGCCGTCACCCTGTTCCTGCCGCGAACCTGGGAATCGCCGGCGCAGCCCAACGAGCAGCCGGATGCCGTCGTCGCCAAGCGGACGGCCGGCACCGTGCTGCTGGTCGAGGACAACGCAGAGGTCGCCGACGTCGGCAAATCCTATCTCGAGCAGCTCGGCTACAAGGTGAAGCAGGCCTCCAGCGCGCAGGCCGGACTCGACCTCATCGAACGCGAAGACAAGGTCGATCTCGTATTCTCGGACATTCTGATGCCGGGCGGCATGAACGGGCTGGAGCTGGCTGATGCGATTCGGACGCGGTTTCCGGGACTGCCGGTGCTGCTGACGACGGGCTACAGCTCAAGCGCACAGGACGCGGTGCGGCAGGGCTTCGAAGTGCTGCAAAAGCCCTACAACCTCGCGGCGCTCGAGCGCGCGCTCGGCGAAGCGCAGCGCGCGGCGCGACGGCGCGCTTTCCGAGCCGAACAGGCGGTCGGCTAAAGTATGATCCGGAAAAGTTGAGGCCGGTTTCCCATCTTCACGAAGCCCGCTTCGGCGGGCCAAGGAGGGTCCGAATAGATCGTGCCTCACTCAGAAGTCATGAAGGCCGACTGTCGTCGTTAGGTAAAACAGTAGGACTACCGCGTAGTTTCAAAGCGATCTATTTCCTCAGCAACCTGTGCCCAACTCTGGCCCGCCCCTGGAATGAGACCGATGCCGTTAGAGGCAAACGCTTATGTCACCAACGTCCCTTACGTGCGGACTTTCATCCCGGAGGTGGCTCCAGCGTGGCTCGATCACGTCGCGCTAGTGTCGGGATTTGCACCTCCGTCGCGGGATCGAAAATTTTCCTGGTGTGATCTCGGTTGCGGACAAGGAGTGACCGCGACAATTCTCGCCGCGACACATCCTTCCGGACGGTTTTGCGGCATCGATTTTATGGCGGCCCACATAGAAAACGCGCGGAATTTTGCGGCGGAGTGTGAAATCGAAAATGTCGAGTTTCATGCCACGGACTTCTCGGCCGCCGCAGAAGCCGACTTCGGTGGCTTCGACTACATCGTGTCGCACGGCGTTTATTCATGGGTAAATGCGCAAGGCCAGAATTCCTTGCGGCGTTTCATTGATCGCCATCTCAAACCGGGAGGGCTAGTTTACGTCAGCTACTACGCAATACCGGGTCGCGCCGCAGATCTGCCGTTTCAACGGCTGGTGCGCGCACTCGGGCGCACATTTTCCGGAGACGGCGCGAGTCGGTGCGCCGCCGCAGTCGACGTTGCCCTTAAGTTGATCAAACTGAAGGCGCCGGCTCTTCTCAGCAGCCCCATGGCTATGAAACAAAAAGAGCATCCGTCAGAATTTCAATTGGCCTA
>DATJYT010000372.1:0-2037 GCA_035499475.1 Xanthobacteraceae bacterium
CGCGAGATCGGCCTTGAGCCGCAACAGACTACGGAGAAGCCGACATCGGAGGGCGTCGCCGACATGATGTCGCGGGTCGATCTGAAGGGGCATCGCGTCGGATTGACGCTCTATCCCGACAAGGATCATGGCGCGCTGATCAGCGCCATCGCGGCAGGCGGCGCCACGGTCGAACCGGTGCTGCCCTATGTCTATGACGCGAAAGCGGCTGGCGCGTCGATTGCGAGCGCGATCGAGGAGATGGCCAAGGGAAAGGTTGACGCAATCGCCCTCACCAATCTCGGTCAGGTGCGCCGGCTCATCGAGACCGCCCGCGCGCACGGCTGGGAGGAGAAGCTGCGCGAAGGTTTCGCCCGCACACCAATTGCGTCAGTTGGGCCGGCGGTATCGGACGAGCTCAAATCCCACGGCTTGAGCGCCACCATCTCCCCCTCAGGGGAAGCCTATTTCATGAAGCCCTTGATCTCGGCGATGGCGGCGGACCTTTCGAAGAATCCGCCACGGGCGGGCGCGCGATAAAACCCAACCGCCGCCCAGCGGGGACGACACAGCTCTACTCCGCCGCCTGCTTCGATTCGCTCAAATATGCCTGGTACGCCAGCCGCAATCCGTCCTCTAGCGAGGTGGGCGCGCGCCAGCCGAGCTTGGTCAGCCGGCTGACATCAAGCAGCTTTTGCGGCGTGCCGTCGGGCCGCAAGGTGTCGTAGCTGATTGCGCCGGTGTAGCCGACAATGGAGGCGACTACGCGGGCGAATTCGGCGATGGTGAGATCCTCACCGGTGCCGATATTGACCATGTCGATGCCGGAATATGTCTTCATCAAGTGGATGCAGGCATCCGCCATGTCGTCGACATAGAGAAATTCCCGGCGCGGCGTGCCGGTGCCCCAGACCACGACATTCGACGCGCCCGAAAGCTTTGCTTCGTGAAACCTGCGGATCAGGGCTGCGACGACATGGCTGAATTCGGGATGATAATTGTCGCCGCGACCGTAGAGATTGGTCGGCATCACATTGATGAAATCGCAATCATATTGTGTGCGATAGGCCTCGGCCATCTTGATGCCGGCGATTTTGGCGATGGCATAGGGCTCGTTGGTCTGTTCCAGCGGCCCCGTCAGCATCGAGTCCTCGCGCAGCGGCTGCGGGGCCAATTTCGGGTAGATGCAGGACGAGCCGAGGAACATCAGTTTTTCGGTACGATACACGTAAGCCGCATGCATCACGTTCGTCGCAATCGCCAGATTGTCGTAAAGGAACTCTGCGCGCAGCGTGTTGTTGGCGACGATGCCGCCGACCTTTGCCGCAGCCAGGAACACCACTTGCGGGGTGTTTTTGGCAAACCAGTCGAACACCGCCTTCTGGTCGCGCAAATCGAGTTCGCGGCGCGGTGCCGTCAAGAGCTTGACGTCCTCCTGCGCGAGCCGGCGCGCGAGCGCGGAACCAACCATGCCACGATGGCCGGCAACGAAGACCGTTTTGCCTCTCAGCTCAAGCGGTGTGCTTGCCATTGACAACCTCGCGCCTGGCGATATCGAGATCCCCCGCAACCATCTCCTTCACCAGTTGGGCAAAGCTCCGCTTCGGCTTCCAGCCGAGCTTTTGCCGCGCTTTGCTGGAATCGCCGATCAACAGGTCGACCTCGGTCGGGCGGAAATAGACCGGATCGATACGCACCACGGTCTTGCCGGTCTTGGCGTCGGTGCCCGTCTCCTCGACCCCTTTGCCTTGCCACTCAATGCTACGGCCGACCTCGGCGAAAGCGAGTTCGACGAATTCGCGCACCGATCGCATCTCGCCGGTTGCCAGCACGAAATCGTCGGGCGCATCTGCCTGAAGGATCGCATGCATACCCTCGACATAGTCGCGAGCGTGGCCCCAATCGCGCTTGGCCTCGAGGTTACCCAGATAAACCGTATCTTCGAGGCCAGCCTCGATCCGGGCAACCGCGCGCGTGATCTTGCGCGTCACGAAGGTCTCGCCGCGGATCGGGCTCTCATGGTTGAACAGGATGCCGTTTGAGGCGAACATGCCATAG
>DATJYT010000373.1:0-2049 GCA_035499475.1 Xanthobacteraceae bacterium
CTGGCGCGCGTCCGAGCTTGAGGCTCTGCTCGACGACATCGCCGGCAATGGCACCGCGCTCACCCTCGGCATCCACTCCCGCATCGAGACGACGGTCGCGCGCATCGCCGCCCGCCTTCCGCACGGCAATGTCTACGTCAATCGCAACATGATCGGCGCCGTGGTCGGCTCGCAGCCGTTCGGCGGCAGCGGCCTGTCTGGCACCGGGCCGAAGGCCGGCGGCCCGAACTACCTGCACCGGCTGTCGCTGGAGCAGGTCCTGACCGTCAACACGGCGGCCTCCGGCGGCAATGCGGCTTTGCTCTCCGAGGAGGGCTAGGCCGGCCTGCGGCCAAGGGAACCGCCGGGCGGTTCCGCCTTATTGCAGGCACGATTACCGTCCTTTGTGCCCCTGTCATATTGAGAGGATGCAGCGATTTCTCATTGTTTTGGACAGCGCTGCGCCGGACGGCGCCGCAGCAGCGACGGGTTAACGGGCGTTAACCAGCTCGGTACCCGGATCGGATATTCTCCCGCACATGGCTGATTCGGTCGCCCGTCTGTATCAGGCCGTCATCGCGGCTCGCGGTTCAGACCCGAGCAAGTCGCGCACCGCGCGGCTATTCCGCGCCGGCCGCGCCAAGATGGCCAAGAAGCTTGCAGAGGAAGCCGTCGAGGTCGTGATCGACGCCATGCACGGCCAGCCGGAAGCTGTCGTGCGCGAAAGCGCCGACCTCCTTTACAATCTTGTCGTGCTTTGGGTGCATGCTGGCGTCCACCCGGATGACGTCTGGGCCGAAATGCGCCGGCGGGAAGCGATGTTCGGCATTGCCGAAAAGTTGCCAAAAAAAGCGCTAGTCCAGAGCATGCCGCGGCGTAAGGTCGTGGCGCTCGAAGCCCGCCACGCCCGCAAGCGCCGCTGATCGCTGCGGCCTCCCGCGAGTTGCCGTCATGACCGTTCAGGCCACTGAGCCACGTTCGCTGTTGCGCCGTCTGTACGACTGGTGCCTCGAGGCCGCGCACAAGCCGCACGCGATGTGGACCATGAGCGCGGTCGCCTTCGCGGAAAGCTCGTTCTTCCCGGTGCCGCCCGATTTCATGCTGATCCCGATGGCGCTGGCGCGGCCCGACCGCGCCTATGTGATGGCGGCCTGGTGCACGGTCGCCTCGGTGATCGGCGGCCTGTTCGGCTATGCCATCGGCGCGCTGCTCTATGATTCCGTCGGCGCCTGGCTGATCCACCTCTACGGCTACGGCGACAAGGTCGAGGCCTTCCGCGCGGCTTACGCGCAGTGGGGCGCCCTGATCATCCTGCTCAAGGGGCTGACGCCGATCCCCTACAAGATCGTCACAATTACCTCCGGCTTCGCCGGCTATAATGTTGCACTTTTCGTCGTATTTTCGATTATCAGCCGCGGCACCCGCTTTTTCGTGCTGGCCTTTTTGCTGCACCGCTACGGCGAGCGCGCCCGTCACATCATCGAAAAACAGCTGGGACTTTGGGCGAGCGCGCTCGCGGCCCTGGTCGTCATCGGCATCCTGGCTGCGCTATACTTTGTGTAGCTCGAATCGGCAGTCCTCATTTTCGCCATCCGGTGGCCTCAGATTGAAGTTGCCGGCGCGAATGCCGTTAGGCACGTTTGACCGGCCATGGATCGCAAACCGGCTTTGATTTCTGTCAGGACCAATCCGTCGTCCAAGTTCGCGCTGGGCGGGCTGATCGCGTGCGCGATCGTGTTCGGCTCGGCGCTGGCCGCCGCGCAGGATGCGGACAAGACGGCGCCCGCGAAGCAGCCGGGATTTTTCGGCACGATCAAAGGCTGGTGGGACCAGACGGCCGACACCTGGAATTCCGGCGTCAACGGCATGCAGAAGCGGTTCGAGACCTTGGGCCACGATGCCGGCGTCGCCGCTCGCAGCACGGTCGATACCGCGAAGGATGCGGCCGATGCTGTCGCGCGCTTGCCCAACACCAGCGTCGTGCGCGGCCACGAGAAGTGCAAGGTCGCGCCCAACGGCGCGCCCGATTGCGTCGCAGCGGCCAACACGATGTGCAAGGCGAAGGGCTTC
>DATJYT010000374.1:0-14448 GCA_035499475.1 Xanthobacteraceae bacterium
CCGATCAGATCCTGAACGGCCGATACTTTGGCTGAGAGGATAATCTTCTCGCGCGGCAGCCCGATCTCCTCGGCGCGCTCGGCGGACAGCATCGCCGATTGGATCATCGCCTCGCGGGTCACGTCGCGTGCGTCAACCGGATGATTGGAGCGTGCATTCTGGTCCATCAGATGGGTCAGCAATTCCTGGTCGAGCGAGCCCCAATTGGCGCCGATGCGCACCGGCTTGTCATGCTTGATCGCGGTTTCGACGATGGCGCCGAACTGGCGGTCCTTCTTTTCCTTGAAGCCGACATTGCCGGGATTGATGCGGTATTTGTCGAGCGCCTCCGCGCAAGCCGGATGGTCGGCGAGGAGCTTGTGGCCGATGTAGTGGAAGTCGCCGACGATCGGCACGTCGACATTCATCTTGAGAAGCCGCTCCTTGATGTGCGGCACGGCCGCAGCCGCTTCGTCTCGATCGACGGTGATGCGCACGATTTCCGAGCCGGCGCGCGCGAGCGCGGCCACTTGGCGGGCCGTTGCCTCGATGTCGGCGGTGTCGGTGTTGGTCATCGACTGCACCACCACCGGCGCGCCGCCGCCGACCGTCACGTTGCCGACTTTCACGGCAACGGTTTGATGTCTTTCGGCCGGGCCGGAAAATTCCATCATCGGGGCGGGTCCTTCGGGATGTGCTCGTGTTCGACACATGCGAAACGCACCCAGCATATAGCTCTGGAGGGTGCAGTTGACGAGGAGCATAGGCCGGTCATCGGCCCGGTCGGTGAAAATGCTGCGTTAATAGGAGTTAATGCCTCTGTATACAACCTGAGCTAGATTATTGTAAGGTCGTTCGGCGGACGAAACGGCAATTTCACGGCAAGTTTTGGGGAACTTGGCCATGGGACGCGCCGATGAAATGACTTTGACATTTCGGTGCGCGCCGGAGCTGGAGCAGCTCCTGCCGCGGCCGATTCCGGCAGTCCTTGGCCTTCCCGACTGGTTCAAGTCGATGCCGCAGAAGGCCTTCAACCCAACCATGGGTGTGGAGACGCAAACCCTCAAGAAATGTCCGCCTTTCATCGACGCCATGACCTACGGATTTCTGATTCCGCTGGCGATGGATCTGAGTGTCGAGGACGGCGAATTCGCCTGGGACTTCGACGTGCCCAAAGGTTTCGTCAGCGAGTTCTCGCACTCGCCCATCGGCTTTCACGATCCGAGCCAGATTGCCGGCGCGCCGTTTTCGGACGATGACCGCTTCATTATCAAGTTCAACAATTTTTGGGTCATTGAAGCGCCGCCGGGCTATTCGCTGCTGTTCACCCATCCGCTCAATCGCAGCGACCTACCGTTCACGACGCTGACCGGGCTCGTCGATTGCGACACCTTTTGCGACAGCCCGATCAACTTTCCGGCGCGTTGGCATGATCCGGAATTCAACGGCGTGCTGCCGAAGGGAACTCCCGTGGCCCAGTGCCTGCCGGTCAAGCGTGAAAGCTGGGTCGGCAGCTTCCAATTGTTGTCCAGTGACACCTCGACACGCTTGGTCGAGACGAGCGATGCACTCGCGCGCGAGCCTGCCGTATACCGTCGCCAATTTCGCGCGCCGAAGCGTTAGCTCTGCATGTCGCGAAGATATCGTGAGGCGGCACTCGGCTTGAGCCAGAAGCGGCCGCGGGCTGCTGCGGCGAGCGAGTTGAGCGCGTTCCCGTAGCGCTGCGGGTTGCCGCGCGCGGCCATGCGGAAGCAATCATAGCCGGCATCGCGTTGTCCGAGTTCCAGCAGACAATGGCCGAGAGCAAGAAGCGTCTCGGCGTCGTTCGGCCGTTTCATCAAGCATTGGCGAAAATAATCCGCCGCTGTTTCGTTTTCGCCGATCTCCTGATGGGCCTTGGCCATGCCGAACAGCGCGTCTGGAAGGCCGGGCGTGATGTTGAGTGCCCTCGCGAAGGCGCTTCGGGCCTCGACGAATTTTCTGCGATGCAGGAGGATCAGCCCAAGCTTGACGGCGAGGTCCGTCATCATCGGCGCCAACTCAAGGCTGCGCGCCAGCGCGTCGATTGCTTCGTCGTGGTGTTCCATTGCGGACAAGAGATAGCCGAGTTCACGGAACGCCAACGCGTAGGTCGGGTAACGCTTGGTGATGCGCCGCAGTTGCGTCAGCGCTTCGTCGTTTTCGCCGACGCCACGCAGCGCCATTGCCAGTTCGGTCTCTATTTCCGCATCATGACGACCACGGACCGCGGCTTCGAGCGGCGCGATCGCCTCTCTGGCGTGACCCTGCATGAGCAAGGCGCAGCCGAAAATATGGAGGGCGCGCGCGTGGCGTGGATCCGCTTTGAGCACATCGCCGGCGAGGCGCTCTGCATCGACTGGGCGGCCGTTATTCAACGCGAAGACAGCCCGCTGAAGCACGTCATCGCTGCCGCCTGATGTCTTTGAAGTTTCCCATCCGCTCGCCATCGTTGCTCCGGACGGTTCAAAATGCGTGGCCTTACCGATCTCGGCAGTGTGAACAAACGCCGGCGATTTCGATCAGCGGATTTTTGGGCGTGAACCCAGCTTTGCGCGACGCTGCTTTAAGGGCGTCGGCCACGGCGCCACCCGGCGCCTCGCCGACCATGCCGCAACGTTCGCAGATCAGGAACACGACGGGGTCGTCTCCGCTGTGATCGTGGACGCAGGCTACAAAGGCGTTGTGGCTTTCGATGCGATGAACGAGGCGGTTCTGACGCAGGAAATCGAGCGCACGGTAGACTGTGATCGGCGCCGGACGTGTCTCATGCGCCAAACGTTCAATGATCTCATAGGCGCCAAGCGGCTGGTGGCTCGCCAGCAAGGCCTCGAGCACTTGCCGGCGAATCGGCGTCAGCCGTTGGCCATGTGCCGCGCAAAGCGCTTCGGCGTGCGCGATGGCAGTGCTGGCGCAACGATCGTGATCGTGGTCGGGCGTCGGAAAAACTGCGCGCGGCATGGCTGTCATTCCCCGGTCACTGTCACTACTGAAGTTTGGTCCGGTCCGCTTTACGCGTCACGTGACGTCATTGTAGCGGCTCAGTGCAAGATCGCGAAAACGTGAGAAGCGCTCCAACATTTATATTGCGCCGCAGCAAAAAGCATCCCACATTCCGGGGCTCCGTGATAGCACAGCCTTCCAACATCGCCGTCCTGAAAAGGCGCTTGAATTGGGGATTTTCATGCTGAAAGGGAAGTCCGCACTGGTCACCGGCTCAACGTCGGGCATTGGCCTTGCCATTGCGCGTGCGCTTGCCGAGCAAGGTGCCAACATCACCATCAACGGATTTGGCGACAAGGACGCCATCGAAAAGGAACGCGCCGGCATCGAGAAGGATTTCGGCGTCAAAGCGATTTACTCAGCGGCGGACATGTCGAAAGGCGGCGAGATCGCCGACATGGTTCATCTGAGCGAAAAGACATTCGGTTCGCTTGATGTGCTCGTCAACAATGCCGGCATCCAGTACGTCTCGCCGGTTGAAGATTTTCCAGTCGAGAAGTGGGACCAGATCATCGCCATCAATTTGTCTGCGGCGTTCCATGCTGTTCGCGCGGCGGTGCCTGGGATGAAGGCGCGCAAATGGGGGCGCATCATCAGCACGGCGTCGGCCCATTCGCTGGTCGCCTCGCCATTCAAGGTCGCCTATGTTTCTGCCAAGCACGGCATAGCCGGTTTGACCAAAACGATTGCGCTGGAGGTCGCGACTTTCGGCATCACGGTAAACTGCATCAGTCCCGGTTACGTGTGGACCCCGCTTGTCGAAAAGCAGATTCCCGACACCATGAAGGCGCGCGGCATGACGGCCGAGCAGGTCAAGCGTGACGTGCTCTTGGCTGCGCAACCCACCAAGGAATTCGTCACCGTCGACGAGGTTGCTTCGCTCGCCGTCTATCTCTGCTCGGACGCGGCAAAAGCCATAACAGGCGCCAATCTTTCAATCGACGGCGGTTGGACCGCGGAGTGAGCGCGATTCTCGGCTAACGGCGAATGAAGAATATTTTCACGTCGCTGTTGCCAGGTCGCGCCCCGGAGCGAAGCGCGCCATCAACAACCAAGCGGATCAATCTCGCGCTTCAGGGCGGCGGCGCGCACGGCGCGTTTACCTGGGGCGTGCTGGAACAGCTCTTGTGCGATGAGAGGCTGGCGATCGAGGGTATTTCAGGGACCTCCGCCGGCGCCGTCAACGCGGTCATGCTCGCCGATGGGTTGACCCGCGGCGGACGTGAAGAGGCGCAGAAGCGCCTTGCCGAGTTCTGGCGCGCGGCGAGCAGTAGCGGCAATCTTCCGGCGTTGCAGCAGGCGGTGATGGAGCGGCTCCTGTCCTTCACGCCGCTCGAAGGCACGCCGGTACAGGCTTGGCTCAACGCGATGTCGCGTTATTTCTCGCCCTACGACGTCAATCCCTTGAATATCAATCCACTGAAGGACTTGTTCGAGCGTTTCGTCGATTTCAAGGCTCTGCAGGCGAATGCCGACCTGCAGATCTTTATTTCTGCGACCAACGTGCAGACCGGCCGCGTGCGCATTTTCTCACGCGAAAAGATCACGGCGGATGCGGTGATGGCGTCCGCGTGCCTGCCGCTTCTGTTCCGCGCCGTCGAGATCGACGGCGTGCCCTATTGGGACGGCGGCTACCTGGGCAATCCGGTGATCTTTCCGTTCTTCGGCACCACGACAACCGAGGATGTACTGGTGGTGCAGATCAATCCGCTGGTGCGGCAAGCGACGCCGATGTCCTCGAGCGCGATCATGAACCGTATCAACGAGATCACGTTCAACTCTTCGCTGATCAGCGAGTTTCGCGCCATCGAATTCGTCGCCCGCCTGATCGATCAAGGCCGATTGCCGCGCGGCACCGGGTCCGGTCAATATCGGCGCATCAACGTCCATCGCATCGTGCTTGATCGCTTCGGCACTCATTTCGATGCCTTCAGCAAGCTCTCGACCGATTACGATTTCTTCGAAATGCTCCGCACCAGCGGCAAGCGCGCGGCGCGGCGGTTTCTGGACGAGCACTTCAACGATATCGGCGTGAAGAGCACCGTTGATTTGCGGGCCGAAGCGCAAGCCGAATGGGCGTGATATCTTCCCGACGATGGTCAACACAAAACCATTGCTGGTTGCCGAGGTCGGTGCTTCTCGGCTCGAAATCTGCATCGCCGACATCACGACGCTAGAAGTCGATGCGATCGTCAACGCGGCGAATCGGAGCCTGCTTGGCGGTGGCGGAGTCGATGGCGCCATCCATCGCGCAGCAGGCCCGGCGCTTCTCGAAGAATGCCGGACGCTGGGCGGATGCGACACCGGCGCGGCCAAAATTACCCGCGGTTACCGATTGCCCGCGCAGCATGTCATTCACGCCGTCGGGCCGGTGTGGAGCGGCGGCGAGGAAGGTGAGGAAGAGCTTCTTGCGTCTTGCTACCGCACGTCGCTCGATCTGGCCGCCGCGCACCGCTTGGTGTCGATCGGGTTTCCCGCCATTTCGACCGGCATCTATCGGTTCCCGAGTGACCGTGCGGCGCGGATCGCCGTTGGTACCGTTGCGGCGGAACTCTCAGCCGCGCCGCGAAGCATCGTTCGGGTCGTGTTCTGCTGCTTCGCTGCAGAAGCCGCGGAACACCATGCTGCGGCCTTCGCCGATCTTGGATTGGTCTAGCGGTCCCCAATTTCTTTCCTTCCTATCGAATTGCTGCATTGCAGATCATCGAAATGGACCTGGACAATTAAATAAGGACCCTTACATTGTGTCTCCGTGATTTGAGCAGCCATAGCATAGGCTGCACCTGGAGGCGGTATGCTGCCCCGTTCGCTCAATCGAGAATTTGCCTTTTCCCTCAATGACGTGGCTCGGATGCTCCGGACCTATGCGGACCAGGCGGCGAGCCAATTCGGTATTACCCGGGCACAATGGGTGGTTCTCGCCCGTCTCGATCGGTTCGAGGGACTCAAACAATCCGAACTCGCCGATATGCTCGATCTGCAGCCCATCACGCTGACGCGGCTGCTCGATCGGCTCTGTGACAACGGCCTGATCGAGCGCCGGTCGGATCCCAATGACCGCCGCGCTAAGCGGCTCTATTTGACGCCGACGGCCAGGCCGCTGCTCGAACAACTTGCCGACCTCGGCGAGACATTGATGGCCACCGCTTTGGCCGGCGTCGATCGCGAAAACGTTGAGCGAATGGTCGGCCAGTTTGCAACAGTGAAGGAAAACCTGCGCCAAGCTATTGCGAACAAGGGCGCGGCCAAAGCCGCGGCCGCGGAGCAGCGCTATGGCTGAACGGACCCTCAAATCCGTGCCGCCGGTGCGCGACGAAGCGCCGGAAAAACGCGAGACACCGGCGTCGCGGCCGTCGGACCGGCCAAGCAGCGACAAAGCGGCAGCCAAGTCGTGGCGGTTCGACCGTCGCCGCTCGACACGCTGGGGATTGTTCGTACTGCTGCCGGTCGTGCTTCTGATCGGCGGCGTCTGGTACGTCACCGGCGGCCAGATCATGTCCACCGATAATGCCTATGTGAACGCCGAAACCGTCGGCATCTCCACGGATGTCCCCGGGATCGTCAAAGACGTTGACGTTAAAGACAATCAGCAAGTCGCCGCCGGCCAGATCCTCTACCGCCTCGAGCCGCTGCGGTTTCAGATCGCGCTCGACAATGCGAAAGCAAATCTCGCGGAGACGGCGTTGAACATCGAGTCGATGAAGGAGGACTACAAGCGCATGCTAAGCGACGTCGCCGCGCAGCAGGCGCAGCTCGCGTTGGATCAGACGAATTTCGAACGCGCCGAAATGCTGTTGCGCAGCAATACGGTTTCGCAGTCCAACTACGATCAGACCAAAGCTGCGCTTGATGTCGATAAGAACAAGCTCGATTCGCTCCACCGCCAGGCCGCGGTTCAGTTGGCGAAACTCGGCGGCAATGCCGATACTCCAACTGATCAACTCCCGAAATATCTGCAGGCCAAGGCGCTGGTCGATGAAGCACAACGCCAACTCGATCATACGATTGTCAAGGCGCCGTTCTCCGGCGTTGTGACGAGCGTGCCGTCGATCGCGCCTGGCAAATATCTCGAGGCGTCGACCACGGCTTTCTACCTGGTTGATACGGATCACGTCTGGGTCGACTCCAATCCGAAGGAGACGGAGTTGACCTACGTGCGGCCCGGCCAGCCGGCGACGGTGACCGTCGATACCTATCCGGACCTGGAATGGCACGGCACCGTCGAGAGCGTCAGCCCGGCGGCAGCCCAGCAATTCTCGCTGCTGCCGGCACAGAACACCAGCGGCAATTGGGTGAAGGTCGTGCAGCGTGTGCCGATGCGCGTGCGGATTGATACCAGCGACAAGTCGAAGCCGCCACTGCGTGCGGGCATGAGCGCCGAAGTCAGCGTTAACACCGGGCATGCGCGCGGCTTCCCGCATTTTTGGTGAATGCGATGGCTGAGGCCGCCACGCCGCGCAGTGGTAATCGCGGCGCCATTACGGTCTGCGTCATCCTCGCGACGCTGATGCAGGCGCTCGATACGACGATCGCCAATGTCGCACTGCCGTACATGCAGGGCAGCGTTTCGGCCAGTCAGGACGAGATTGACTGGGTGCTGACCTCCTACATCGTGGCCGCGGCGATCATGACACCGACGACCGGTTACTTGGCCAACCGGTTCGGACTCAAGCAACTTTTCATCGTTTCCGTCGGCGGATTCACCGTCGCGTCGATGCTGTGCGGCATGGCGCAGTCCCTGGTCCAGATCGTGTTGTTCCGGGTGATGCAAGGCTTGTTCGGGGCGGCCCTCGTTCCGCTCTCCCAGACCGTCCTGATGAACATCAATTCCAGGGAACGGCAGGGCTCCGCGATGGCCTTGTGGGGCGTCGCGGTGATGGCTGGTCCGGTGTTGGGTCCGGTTCTGGGCGGCTGGCTGACCGCGAATTATTCGTGGCGCTACGTCTTCTACATCAACCTGCCAATCGGGATTTTCTGCCTTCTGGGCATGGTCGCTTTTCTGTCCGAGACACAGCGCAACGCAACCGCGAAGCTCGATTGGTTCGGATTCGGCACACTGAGTCTCACGCTGGGTGCATTGCAGCTCATGATCGACCGCGGCGAAGAACTCGACTGGTTCGGCTCCGGCGAAATCATCATCGAGTCGATCATAGCCGCCTCGGCGTTCTATTTGTTCCTGGTCCACACTTTCACGGCGGACGAGCCATTCGTGCGGCCATCGCTGTTTCGCGATCGCAATTTCACCGCGGGCATGCTTTTCGTGACGATCGTCGGCCTGACGTACTACGCTTCACTGGCGCTGCAGCCGCCGTTTCTGCAGGGCCTCATGAATTATCCGGTCGTCACCGCCGGTGTTGTCATGGGCCCGCGAGGCGTCGGTACCATGGCGGCCATGCTGGTGGTGGGAAGATTGACCGGCCGTGTCGATACCCGCCTGTTGCTCGGCATCGGACTCACCCTGACGTCGTGGTCGTTCTACGCCATGACCGGCTGGACGCCCGATATCTCCCAGTTGACGATCGTGGTCGTCGGCATCATTCAGGGTATCGGCCTTGGCTTCATTTTCGTTCCGCTCAGCGTCGCCACACTATCAACGCTATCGCCCCAGCTGAGGGCGGAAGGAGCAGGTCTCTACAGCCTGTCGCGAAACATCGGTTCGAGCGTCGGCATTTCCGTGGTGAACAGTCTGCTCACCCGCAATACGCAGATCAATCACGGCGAGATCGTGCAGCACGTCACTTCGGTCAACCGAATGTTCGAGGATCCCAATATCGCGAAATTCTGGAATCCGCTGACGGCGGCAGGGCGCGCTGCAATCGACGCGATGATCACCAAGCAGGCGCAAATCATCGCCTATATCGACGACTACAAGCTGCTGATGATAGCGACGGTTGCCGTCCTCCCGCTTCTTTTTGTTTTCAAGCGTCCCTCAGGGGTCGGCGGGCAGAGCCATGCAGTCGTTGCGGATTAACAAAATTTGCAAGGGGTGAGGCCGTTATTTGCGGTGACGACGACGCAGCCTTGAATTTTTGCGTCCTTCGCGGCGGGCTCAAGCATAGAATAGAGAACAAAGGCCCGGACGGAGAAAGCCGGGTTGGAGGGAGCGACCGTGGCCGCCTTCAGAAATATCCTGCTCTGTTACGATTCGACCCGCGAAGGACGACGGGCCTTGATCCAGGGCGCCGAGCTCGCGCAAAAGCTTGAAGCGGAGACTCACCTCCTCGCAATTGCGCCGACGCTAGTCGGCAGCACCATGGTGGATATGCCCTCGGCGGTGGCGTTGCAGGAGGAGGAAAGGAACATCAGGGAAGTGCTCCGCGAGGGCGTCGAACGCTTGCGCGCGCGCGGGCTGGTCGCGACGGGTCACTTGGCTTTCGGCAGCCCGATCGAGCAGATCCCGGCGGTGGCCCAGTCGCTGGGCGTCGATCTGATCGTTATCGGGCACAGGCCGACCGGAGCCCTGGCGCGATGGTGGGCCGGGCCTGGCAACGCCCAACTCCTCGATCAGGTCGCCTGCAGCATTCTCGTTTCGATCGATACCAGCGATCCGGATTTGGGAACGCCATAAGTCAAATCAAATGGTCAGTTGCGGCGACGCCTGGTCCGCCGATTAGATCACATCAAATCGTATTGACTGACTATTGCGATAAGAAATAATTATCGGTCATGGTCACTCTTCGCCAGCTCCGCTATCTGGACGCCCTTGGAAGACATCGCCATTTCGGCCGCGCCGCGGAGGATTGCGCCGTGACGCAGCCGGCGCTTTCCATGCAGATTCGCGAGCTCGAAAGGGAGCTTGACGTCGAGTTGATCGAGCGCCGGCCCGGAGAAGCCGCGCTGACCGAAGTCGGTATTGAAATCGCTCGACGGGGGGAACGTGTGCTGGCTTCGGCGCGCGATCTCGTCGACTTCGCCCGTCACCATGGCCGCGTGCTGACGGGACGATTGAAGTTCGGGATCATTCCGACGCTTGCCCCCTATGTGTTGCCCAAGGTGCTGCCGGCGTTGCAGGCCCGTTATCGCGATCTCATCATCGAATTGCGCGAGACCCAGACGAAGGTGCTGATGGAGGAGCTTGTCGGCGGCGATCTTGATGTCGTCATGCTGGCGCTCCCGGTTCCGGATGCCGATGTCGAGACCATCAGGATGTTCGACGATCCTTTTCTACTCGCCGTTCCGGCAGGCGATCCGCTGCCGCCCACATCGCGAGTCAATGCGCGGCAGATCGACCAAAAGCGCCTCATCCTGCTCGAGGAGGGTCATTGCCTGCGCGACCAGGCGCTGACCTATTGCGCGACGTCGCGCCACGAAATGCCGGCGAGTCTTGGCGCTACGAGCTTGGCGACGGTGATGCAGATGGTTGCCAACGGCTATGGGGTGACACTCGTGCCGCAAGTCGCGGTCGACGTCGAAGTGCGCGACGAGCGCGTGAAACTCTTGCGCTTTGCCGCGCCGGAGCCAGGCCGGACGATCGGGCTCGCATGGCGGCGAACGTCGCCGCGCAAGGTCGATTTTGTGACGCTGGGACAAATTGCAATTCAGGCGCTCGGCGTTTCGGAGAAAGAAAAATCAGGCGGTTGAAAGCGCGTTGCTCTTCGACAAATCGATCGGCTCGTCCAAGCGGCAAACTTGGACGAGCCTAAAATGTGCTCAGATCGGGGATTTGTTGGGGACTCTCGGTCCGCAACACTCGGCGGCATATGCCGAGCACGGCGGCGCTTACATGCCGCGATGTTCGACCTCATACCAGCGGTACGGAGAGCGGTTATTCCGGACAACTTTCCTGAACCAACGAGCGATACGAGAACCGGTCTTCGTTGTCATGGGGGCCTCCTTCATCGATGCAACTGCGAGTTTCTAAACCTAGTGCCGAGACTCCTATCGTGAAGTGACCGACATCACATCTTGTCGCTTTCCGTCGATACATTGAATTTTCCGATATTTTTCGACAGTTTAAGCGCAACTGATGTCGCTGATGGGTTGTGGTCCGGTGCAATGCGGCGGGCCTCGCGCAGAAAAAAAGCGGCCCCTTGCGGAGCCGCTTTTATTTCCTGTTGATGCAGCGAGACTGTTATTCGGCAGCGCCCCCGGCCGCGGCCTCCCGCGTTTCGCCGGCTTCGGCCTTCTGTTTCGCCTCGAGATCCTCGCCGGTTTCCTGATCGACAACCTTCATCGAGAGCCGCACCTTGCCGCGCTCGTCGAAGCCGAGGAGCTTCACCTTCACCTTGTCGCCCTCTTTGACGACGTCGGAAGTTTTCTGCACCCGGCGCGGCGCGAGCTGGCTGATATGCACGAGACCGTCCTTGGCGCCGAAGAAGTTTACGAAGGCGCCGAAATCCATCACCTTGACGACCGTGCCCTCATAGATGTGACCGATCTCCGGTTCAGACGCGATCGACTTGATCCAGTTGATCGCTGCCTTGATGGAGTCGCCGCTGGCGGAGGCGACTTTCACCGAGCCGTCGTCCTCGATGTTGACCTTGGCGCCGGTCTTTTCGACGATTTCGCGGATCACTTTGCCGCCGGTGCCGATCACTTCGCGGATCTTGTCGGTCGGTATCTTGAACGTCTCGATGCGCGGCGCGTATTCGCCGAGCTCGGCGCGCGCGGTGTTTAGGGCTTTCGCCATCTCGCCGAGGATGTGCATGCGGCCGTCCTTGGCCTGCGCCAAAGCGACCCTCATGATCTCTTCGGTAATGCCGGCGATCTTGATATCCATCTGCAGCGACGTAACGCCGGCTTGGGTTCCGGCGACTTTGAAGTCCATGTCGCCAAGATGATCTTCATCGCCGAGGATGTCGGAAAGGACGGCGTAGCGCTTGTCCTCGAGGATGAGGCCCATGGCGATGCCTGCGGTCGGCCGTTTCAGCGGCACGCCGGCGTCCATCAACGCCAGCGACGAGCCGCACACCGTGGCCATGGAAGACGAGCCGTTTGATTCTGTGATCTCCGAGACAACGCGGATGGTGTAAGGAAACTCTTCCTTCGACGGCAGCATCGGATGGATCGCGCGCCAGGCGAGCTTGCCGTGGCCGATCTCGCGGCGGCCCGGCGCTCCCATACGGCCGGTCTCACCCACCGAATACGGCGGGAAGTTGTAGTGCAGAAGGAACGTCTCCTTGTAGGTCCCCTGCAAGGCGTCGATGAACTGCTCGTCCTCGGACGTGCCCAGCGTGGCGACCGCCAAAGCCTGGGTTTCGCCGCGGGTGAACAGCGCGGAGCCATGGGTGCGCGGCAGCACGCCGACCTCGGCCACGATCTGCCGGACGGTTTTCACGTCGCGGCCGTCGATGCGCTTGCCGGTGTCGAGGATGTTCCAGCGAACGATCTTGGCTTCGAGCTCCTTGAATACGCCGGCAACGGCCTGCTTGTCGTAGGTCGGCTCGGCGCCTTCCGGGAAGAAGTGCGCCATCACCTTTTCCTTGACCGCGGCGACGGCGTCCTGGCGATCCTGCTTGCGCACGATCGAATAGGCCGCGCGCAAATCCTTCTCGGCAAGACCGAGAATTTCCTTTTCCAGAGCCGAATTGTCCGTGACGGCCAGTTCGCGCGGCTCCTTTGCCGCCTTCTCGGCAAGTTTGATGATGGCCTCGATCACCGGCTGGAAGTGCCGATGACCGAACATGACGGCGCCGAGCATGATGTCTTCGGACAGCTCTTTGGCCTCCGACTCCACCATCATCACGGCATCCTGCGTTCCGGCGATGACGAGGTCGAGTTGGCTCTCCTTCATCTCGTCGATCGTCGGATTGAGCACGTACTCATTGTTGATGAATCCGACCCGCGCCCCTCCGATCGGGCCCATGAATGGCGCGCCGGACAGCGTCAGTGCGGCGGACGCAGCGACCATGGCCAAGATGTCCGGGTCGTTCTCCTGGTCGTGCGAGAGCACGGTGATGGTCACCTGCGTGTCGCAGCGCCAGCCGTCGGCAAACAGCGGACGGATCGGACGGTCGATGAGGCGCGACGTCAGCGTGTCCTTTTCGGTCGGACCGCGTTCGCGCTTGAAGTAGCCGCCCGGAATCCGGCCGGCCGCGTAATATTTCTCGGTGTAGTTGACGGTGAGCGGAAGGAAATCGATGCCTTCCTTCGGCTGCTTGGCCGCCACGACTGCGGCGAGCACGGTGGTTTCGCCGTAAGTGGCAAGCACGGCACCGTCGGCTTGACGCGCTACCTTGCCGGTTTCCAGCATTAGATTGCGGCCACCCCAGTCAAGTTGTACACGATGAATGTTGAACATTGCGATTGTCTCTCATGGTTTTCGCGAAAGAGCGAAAGCCATAAGCAAGACGGCGAGACGCTGGCGGCGCAGCGCGATTGCTGCAAAGCCTGCCAGCGTCCGGCGATCCTGCCATGGCCTTCGAACCTTCGCTTAGATATGAACGGGCAACGGCCCGCTCCACGGATCGGCAGATTTGCTGCCGGCAAAAAAGCGGGCGCCTCATGCGCTCCGCCACTAAACGCGCGGGCTTCCCGCGCGCAAACTTCAACGGCGGATACCCAGCCGATCAATCAACGTCTTGTAACGGCCTTCGTCGGTGCGCCGCAGATAATCGAGAATCTGACGCCGCTGCGACACGAGCTTCAACAGCCCATGGCGCGAATGATTGTCTTTGACATGGGACTTGAAGTGTTCCGTCAGGCCGTTGATCCGCTCGGAAAGCAGCGCAACCTGAACTTCGGGCGAACCGGTATCGCCGGACTTGACGGCGTACGTCTTGATCAGCTCCGCCTTACGCGCGGTCGAAAGCGACATCGTCACTAACCCTTCTGTCTGCCGGCACGACCTGTCACGCCGGTCAAGTTGAACACGCGCCGGGGGATGATCTCACCGCGTTCGACCTCGGCAATGGCCACCAGCTGGCCGCTTGAAGCGACCTGGACCACGCCGCGGAAGATGGAGGCATCCCGTCCGCGCAACAAAACGGCTTGGCCCCTTTGAAGCCTTGCCGCATCTGCCGGGCTTACGGCCAGCGCCGGGATGTCGTCCAGCGCGGTCTCAATCGGCAGGAGCACGTCGGCGAGGTGTCCCTCGCCAGCGGCTGCTCTATGGCACAAAGATTCCAGGCGTTCCAGCGAAATCATGTCGCTTTCGCTGAAGGTTCCGACCCGGCTCCGGCGCAGCGCCGAAACGTGCCCAAATGTCCCCAGCGCCCGCCCGAGGTCCCTGGCGAGGGAGCGGACATAAGTGCCCTTGCCGCATTCCGCGGCCAAAACGGTGTGATCCGGGTCTGGAACTTCGACGATCTGCAGCCGGTGGATCGAAACGGTACGGGGGGCGAGTTCGACCGCCTCGCCGTCACGCGCCAGGTCGTAGGCCCGCTCGCCGGCAATCTTCACCGCCGAATAGCGTGGCGGAATCTGCTCGATGCTGCCGATGAACCGCGGCAGCAAGGCTTCGATCGCGGACCTTTCGGGCCGCAAATCGCTCGTTTGGACGACGCGGCC
>DATJYT010000375.1:0-10082 GCA_035499475.1 Xanthobacteraceae bacterium
GCGGTATAGCTGACGACCGAAGTGCGTCCGGTGGCGCTGTCGGTGACCGTAACGGTCGGGCCGGTCACTGTTATGTTCTTGATATTGCCGGCTTGTGCGCTGAACACGGCCGTCGCCGTTGCCGTCGCGGCGGCACTGCTCGTCGTTATGTTGCGGTGATCCACTGCGGACAGCGCCGCGGCATCGGCGATCGAATCGAGCTTGGTCTTCGCCATGTTTGCGGTGCTGTAATCGATCCCCGCTCCGACCGAAAAGATGATCGGAATCGCGGACAGTCCCGCGAACATGGCGATTGAGCCGCGGTCATGGTCGCGGAAGCGGCGAACACTGCTGATCGCATTGCGAAACAGGCGGATGACGTCCGTCATTGGCGAAGCCCCGAAGCTGTTGTTCGACCGCGCCCTCGACTACCCGCCGCGGCACCGGTCATTACCCTCGTGATCGGTGCACGACGAGACGCGCGTCTTGCCCCTTCAGATGAATTTGAAAATCTGAAGAGTAAGTGAAAACAACTAGCGAACAGCCGTTGCTTCGGCGTAATGATTTTCGTGCGAGAACGCCAAATGAATTTCGACAAAGTGAAACTATTCGCGTCGATGCGCGCCGACCCCCGACAAATAATGGATTTACGGCCTGGTTACGGCGTGCAGCGCAGATGACCGTCCCAGTCGCAATAGCCGTGGCCCAAGTGGCAACAGCCGAAGGAACCAAGGGAGCAGTAAAAAAATTGGTAGTCGACGCCGCAATGATTGGAGCAATAGGGACGGCTGCTCCACCTGTCCCAACTACAATGGTTACGAAACAGTGGAGGGAGTTGCGCAGGCAATTGCCAATCCACCCGGATCGCGGCTCTGCTATCGGGCAGAAGCGCGGCCTCGACAGCGTTGGCGGCACATCCCGAACCCGCGCCAAGCAGGCAACCAAGCACAACGGCTTTCATCGCATTCATGCGCCACCTCCCCCTCCGGTGGCCGTTAACACGGATTGCATACCACCCGAAGAATCAGCAACCAGCGGCGCATCTGTCAGCGCGCTCGCCGCTGCCGTCGCGTGCGATCGTGCCCGCGCCGATGATGTGCCATTAACGGGGAGGTGAATCGTGAAGCGCGATCCCTCACCCTCTTTGCTCTCAACCACGACGCTGCCACCGTGGATGTCGAGCGCCATTTTGACGAGGTAGAGGCCAACGCCGGTGCCGATGATTCCCGAGACATTGCTGCCCCGCCGATAGCGTTCGAACAGCCGATCGATGTCGGTCGCCGGAATACCCATGCCGT
This sequence comes from Xanthobacteraceae bacterium, assembly GCA_035499475.1. Lineage (GTDB taxonomy): Bacteria > Pseudomonadota > Alphaproteobacteria > Rhizobiales > Xanthobacteraceae > BOG-931. The sequence goes on from DATJYT010000375.1 coordinate 1,278, forward strand.
GATCGGCGATAGCGACGACAACCTCGTCGGCGCCGACTCCGGCTTCAACTTCGATGGCGCCGCCGTCCGGCGAATACTTGATCGCATTGGAGAGAAGATTGCTGAAGACCTGAAAAAGGAGCTTGGAATCGCCGACCACACGCATCGGCCCTTCGGCAAATCGCTCGGCAATCTCCGCAGCCGGCATCATCTCGCGATGCAACTGACAAACCTCTTGCAGCAACGCGGCAATGTCCACCTCCGTGGGCTGGAAATAGTGCGCGGCGCCGCCATCCATCAAACGTGAGGAGTTAAGCAGATTGTCTATAAGGTGCGTCATGCGCAGCACGGCGCTTCGGACTTTTCCGGCGCGTTCGGCGATCTCGGCCCGGGGCATGCTGTCCCGCAACTTGATCAGGCGTCGGGCGTGCGCGTCGATGACCGTCATTGGCGTGCGGAATTCGTGGGAAGCCATGGACACGAAATTTCGCTGCATGGCGGTGAGACGCTGTTCCTCGCCCAATTGCTTCTCGAGCAGGCCGGCTTGGCGCGCCAGTATGCGCTGGCTGCGCATCAACTCGACCGCGTTGTTGCGAAAGACCACGGTCGCCTTCGCCATCTCTCCGATCTCGTCGCGCCGCTCGGTTTGCGGGACGTCGATCTCGACGTCGTTGGCGGCAAGACGCCGCATCCGAACTGCAAGATCAAGCAATGGACCTGAAATCGAGCGGCCGACGTGGATGAGAGCTCCAACAACCATCACGCCGGCTATCGCGACCGCGAGCAGAATGAGCCAGAAGGCTTGCCGATAAGCGACGCCGAGGCGATCGCTTGCGACTTGGGCATTGGCGACAGCGCGATCCGTGAGCTGGCCCAGCGTGTCGCTGGCGGCATTGTAAGCGGTGCGCGAAGCGCCGCCATAAATCGCGAGTGCGTCCGCCCTGTGATCGGCGCGCGAGAGACCCAGCATCCGGTTGACGATCGCCCGATAATCGCTCCACCTCGCGGTGAATGTGCGGTACAGATCGTCCTCTTCAGCACTATGCCTGATCGCCTCGAAGCTGCGCTCGGCGGCGGCAACCTGTCGATCCAGCGCCGCCATCGTCTTCTCCGTTGCCGTCGCCTCCGCCGCGTCGGCCGACAGCAGATTGCTGCCCTCGATGGCGCGGAAGTCCGACGTGAAGTTGTTGAGATCGCCAAGCGCGCGAGTTGTCGGCAGCCAAACCTCGGCAACGTCAGCCGAGAGCAGATTGAAATTGCTCAGTCGCCAGATGCTGAACGCGCCGAGAACGCCCACGAGCAGGAAGAAGATCAGGAATACCGCCGCGAGGTGGAGACGGATCGATTGCGGCTGCCACATGGGGCCGACCATTGCCGATTTAGCGCCTGCGACGCAGACGGTTTGCATTATAGCCGGAGGAAAGCACCACGCCGATAGGTGGCGAAACGCGGTAAACTCGCATACGGGGAATCGTGCCACACCGAAATTTCGCCCCATTTTACTGGCTTTCGCGTAGGACGTGGGCATGAGCGAAACGGGCAGAAAGATTCTTTGCGTCGAGGATGACCGCGAGACCGCGGCACTCATCGCGGAGGACCTGGTTGACCGTGGCTATGACGTCATGCTGGCACACGACGGCCGAGAAGGCCTTGCCGCGATCCTGCGCATCATGCCGGACCTGGTCCTCTCCGACATCAGCATGCCCGCCATGTCAGGTTTCGAGCTGTTGGAGCACCTCCTCGCACTGGCGCCGCGATTTTCGCGAATGCCGTTCGTGTTCCTGACTGCTCTTACAGACCGCGATAATGAGCTTAAAGGCCGCCAGCTCGGCGCCGACGACTATGTCACCAAGCCGATCGATTTCGACATGCTTGCCACCATCATCGCGGCAAGGCTCGCAGGCGTGGCGCGCAGCGGCCTATGGCCGAAGACAATCGCCCTCAACGACCGCGAAATCGAAGTGTTGACCTGGGTGGCGCGCGGCAAAACTTCAATGGAGATCGGGAAAATTCTCGGCCTGACCAAACGGACGATCGATTTTCACATCGACAATGCGCGCGGCAAGCTCGGCGCGTCGACCCGCACCGAGGCCGTGCTCAAGGCTGCCACCGGCCGCCTGATCGAGCCCTGACAATTGGCCGGTCACCAAATGTAAAAGAGGCAAATCAACGCGAAGGGAATTCCAGCAAGGCCAACATAGAGCCAAGAGCGGTAACCCGCGGCGTCGACTGGCTTCCGGAAAAGCTGGACCACAAGCCAGATACAAACGCCCAGGCCCAAGGCCAACCGGATCAGATCGTTCGGCGTATCATAGGCCGTCCAGATGGTCTCGCTTTGAGGCAGACTGACGCGAACGGTCACGGCAATGAGAACAATGATAAAAAGTGCGCGCAGCAAAAGACCGGCCACTCGTATCGAAGCCGGACCTTCATCTGCCGGATTCGTGTCGTGGAGATGTTGTGGCTGCGGCAATGTCTTCACTCCCAATGCAATCCCAACTCCCCTACCTCGACAACGTCTCCCCTCACTCGGCCGCCCGTCGGCCAGCCCTCAAGCGGCTTTCCGCCCACATAATATTGGGATTCCCGCTCGAGATAAACGCTTTTAAAGCGTTCTAAACAGCATCTCCGCCGGGCGGCGGCGCGCTCGGACTCCGCCAAGTTAAAAATAAGGTCTGGAACGCCGGCACGACGACCAGCAGCAGAATCGGCCCGATCAGCATGCCGCCGACAATGACCGTGGCGAGCGGTCGCTGCACCTGACTGCCGATGCCGGTTGAAACGGCGGCCGGAAGGAGGCCGATGCAGGCCGAAAGAGTCATCATCAGGATCGGCCGCATCTGTTGCTCGACCGCCTGGAACATCGCTTCGGCCGGAGCCAGGCCGCTCGCGGCAACGCGGTAATAGCCGTTGATGATGAGAATGCCGCTCATCACCGACACGCCGAACAGCGAAATGAACCCGATCGCAGCCGAAATGCTGAAATCCAACCCGGTGACGTAGAGGCCCAGAATTCCGCCGCAGATTGCGAACGGCAAGCCCAACAGCGCCAGCATGCTGTCGCGGAACGAATTGAACAGCGTATAGAGCAGCACCACGATCAGGACCAGCGTGATGGGCAGGATGACAGCGAGCCTTTTCTTGGCCTGCTGGAGCCACTCGAACTCGCCCGACCATTCGATGCGATAACCGGTCGGCAGCTTCACGTTTTCCGCTATCCGCTCCTGCGCCTCTTCGACGGCGCCGGCGAGATCACGGTCGCGCACGCTGAACTTGATCGGCACGAAGCGCTGGTTGCGTTCGCGAAAAATGTACGACGCGCCGGTATCGAGCGTGATGGTGGCGAGTTCGCTCAGCGGAATGTAGGCGTTTCCGGAGTCGGACTGGACGCCGATCTTAAGATTGCGCACGTTGTCGATGTTGTTGCGGTATTCGGGCGCCATCCGCACCACGACGTTGAACTGGCGATCCGCCTCCAGCAGAGTGGTCGCCGTCGTCCCGCCCAAGGCGGCCTGAATGACATTGTTAATGTCGTTGACACCGAGGCCGTAACGCGCTGCTTTGGCGCGGTCGATCCGGATGTTGAGATTGGGCTGACCCAGCACCCAGAAGGCCCCGAGATCGGTTATGCCGCGGACTTGCGCCATCTCGTGCATGGCGGCGCGGGCGATCTTCTCCAATATCGCCAGATCAGGACCGATGATCTTCGCGGAGTTTGCGCCTTTAACCCCTGACAGGCCCTCTTCGACGTTGTCCTGGATGTACTGCGAGAAATTGAAGTCGATGCCGACAAACTCGCTGGAAAATTCCGCCTGCAATTCGTCGATCAGCTTCTCCTTGGTCAGCCCCGTGGGCCATTGGTCGAACGGCTTGAGAGGAACGAAGAACTCGGCATTGAAAAATCCAGCAGCATCGCTGCCGTCGTCGGGACGCCCGTGCTGCGACACCACCGTGACGACTTCGGGGTGACGCAGGATGATCTCGCGAATTCTCGTCACGATCGGCATGCCGGCCTCAAGCGAAATCGTCGGCGGCATTGTGGCGCGAATCCAGAGATTGCCCTCCTCGAGCGTCGGCAGGAACTCGCTGCCGAGCCGCGAACCGATGAAGCCGCTCACGACCAGGAAGATCAACCCGATGGCGACCGTAAGCCGCGCATTGGCGAGCGACCAGCGCAGCACCGGCGTGTAGAGCCAACGCAGCCGCCTGACGACGATGGTCTCGACCTCGGTGAGATGCTCCGGCACCAAGAGCGATGCGAGGCACGGCGTCACAGTGAAAGTCGCGATCAGAGCGCCAACCAGCGCATAGGCATAGGTTCGCGCCATGGGGCCGAATATCTGGCCTTCGACACCCTGCATGGTGAACAGCGGGATGAACGCGGCGACAATGATCGCAGTCGAGAAGAACACGGCGCGGTCCACTTGCAGCGCGCTCGCAAGAATGAGCCGCAGCCGGTCGTTCCAGCCCGGCTGGTCGGAGAAATCACTGCCGCGCGTCGGATCCGGGCCCCATCTCCCCTCAGCGAGCTGGCGCAGCATGAATTGCTTTTCATCCGGCGCCGCCTGAGAGCTCCGGTAGATGTTCTCAACTACGATCACCGCCGCGTCGACGATAATACCGAAATCGATGGCGCCGACCGAGAGCAGGTTCGCATCCTCGCCGCGCAGAACGAGAATGATGATGCTGAAGAACAACGCGAATGGAATGTTGGCGCCGACGATGATCGCGCTGCGCAGGTCGCCGAGGAATATCCACTGAATGAAGAAGATCAGCAGGCAGCCGAAGATAAGATTGTGCAGGACCGTACTGGTCGTAACACGGACCAACTCGGTGCGGTCATAGAATGGGACAAGCTTCACGCCGGGCGGCAGGCTGCCGTCGGTATTGATCTTTTGAATCTCCTCACGCACCCGTGCGGCCACGTCGTTGGTATGCAGAGTGCGATTCATGATCACAATCGCGGCGACCACGTCATCCTCGTGATCACGGCCGGCCATTCCCAGCCGCGGCGCGTAGCCGACCGACACCTTGGCCACGTCCTTTACGAATACCGGCACTCCGTCCTTCTGGAACAGGAGGACGTTTTCGATGTCCTGGACCTTGTAGCCCTGAGTCAGGTCGGCGGCGCCGCCGCTGTTCATCAATCCGACGCCGCGAATATTGACCGACTGCTGACCGAAATTGATGGTGCGGCCGCCGACATTGACGTTGGCATTGCCGAGCGCGGTGATCACCTGCTGCAGGGTCACGTTGTAGGCATCGAGCTTGTGCAGATCGACCTCGACGTCGTATTCCTTCGTGGTCCCACCCCAAGTGTTGAGCTGCACAACACCCGGAACGGTCAAGAGCCGCCGCTGCAGGACCCAATCCTGGATGGTGCGCAGGTTGGTCAGCCCGAAGTGCGGCGGACCGACCACCTGATAACGGTAGATTTCGCCGATAAGGCTCGTCGCCTGGATTTGCGGGACGACGTTGTTCGGCAGGTTGACGTTTTGTTGCAGGTTGATTGCTGTCTGCGTCAGCGCAAAGTAGTAATCGACGCCGTACTGAAATACGACGCGCACAAATGACAGTCCGTAGAACGAGGTGGAGCGGATGACGTCGACTCCGGGTGTCGCCGCAAGCCCGACCTCGATCGGGATCGTGTAGTAGCGCTCCATCTCTTCGGCCGACTGGCCGGGAGACTGCGCGGTAATTTCCAGGATCACCGGCGCCGGATTGGGATAGGCTTCGATGTTGAGCCTGGAAAAGGCAAACATCCCGCCGACGAAAAATACCAAAAGTCCCGCCAGAACGAGCGGGCGGCGCGTCAATCCGAATTGCAGGATGCTGCGGAGCACCTTGGTCTCTTAGGTTGATGCCACGCGTCGCCGCCCGATTGAACAATCCATCAGCGCGAAGCCGTGGCCAGAGTGTTGCTGAGGAAGATGGCTCCCTCGGCGGCGGCGAGTTCGCCGACCTGGACGCCTTCGAGGATCTGCCGATATCCGTCGCGCTCCTCGCCGATCTTGACGGTGCGCCGGGTGAAGCGTCGACGGTCGGCGGTGACCCACACCGTCATGGTGCCATCCCCCTCCCGCACCACGCCGTCGACCGCAATGCCAGGCGAACGCACGGGATCGCCCACGCGGATGACGAACGTACCGAACATCCCCGAGCGCAGCTCGTGCTGCGGATCCTTGACCTCGGAACGAACCAGGACACGCCTCGTGTTGGGATCGACGGCGGCGCTGATGGTCGTGACCTTGCCGTCAAAGACGCGGCCCGGAAACGCGTCGAGCTTGACTTGCACCTCTTGTCCGACGCGGAAGGCCGGACTGTCGGTCTCGACGACGTTTGCCAGCATCCACATCGTGTTGATATCGGCGACGGTGTAGGGCGCGGGCGTATTGCCCGGCTGCACGAACAGACCGGGGGCTGCGTTGCGCGCCGTAATGCGGCCGTCAATCGGGCTCGGCACCACCAAGGTGGGGTCAGCGCTGCGTTGGGCGATGATGCGGTCGATGTCGGCGTCGGTCTTGCCGAACAGGCGGACGGCGTCGCGCGCCGCGCGCAGATTGCCTTCGGCGGTCTGCTGGTCAGAGGTCGCCTGCTCGACGTCGCGCTCCGATACCGCTTTGGTGGTGTAGAGATCGCGAAGCCGCGCGAGATTCCGCGTGGTCAATTCCGACACGCCCGCCGCAGCAATCAAGGTCGACTCGGCCTGCAGCAGATCGGGACTGTCGATGGTGAACAGCGTCTGCCCGGCTTTCACATCGTCGCCGACAGAGCTGAAGAGCGCGATGATCCGCCCCTGGTACGGCGTGAAGACCTGAACCGACATGTCCTCGTCGAAATTGATGCTGCCGACCGCTTCCTTTTCGACTGGAAAGTCGCGGGCATCGATCGCCTCGACCTTGACCAGAGCAAGCTGAGCGTCGGACAGGTCCACCGTGTCCTCGGTGCCGGCGGTAGAATTCGCCGTCGCGCCGGTGGCGTCATCGGCCGCTCGCGCTGCGCTGTCGGAGTTTGAAACACCGAGAAAATGCCATGCCGTGAACGCGAACAGCACAGCGGCAATGACAGCGATGACTGCACTCGCTCGGGGATTGGCCATAGCGGGAGCCATCGATCGGCGGCGTCCAATATCGATTAAATTGCAGCCACTTGGCCATTAACGGCCGCCGCGGTCTACTGTCACTAATCACAGCAAAGCAAGTCGGTTACAGATTGATGACGGCCGCGGCAGGGAACGTTGAGTGCGCGACTCGCCCGACTCATCACATCCTATCACGGCGTCATCCATTCACGGCGGAAGCGAGCTCCCGAGCAGCACTGTCATCCTTCACAGTGGAGTTCGTGCACCAAAGAATCCACTGAATAAGCCGTTGAATAATGAAGGGTGTGGCCAGGCGAGCACAGCCAATGCGTCGGATCGGGAATAATGTCGCTTGGGCCCTTCATCATCGTATCTACACTCCAAAAGTCCAAGTCACATATGTCGTATGTGGCGGTCAGGTGGTTCTTTGCGGGTGCCACCGCTCTTGCGGCCGGAATCCCATTGACGGGGTGCGCTGTCGGGCCTGACTTCCGTAGCCCCGCTGCACCGGAGATTGCCCGCTACACCAGAGAGCCGCTCGGGTCGCAGGTGTCAGCCGCTGCCGGCTCGGGCCAGCGGTTCATCGAAGGCCGCGATATCCCGCAGGAATGGTGGCGGGTATATCGTTCACCGGCGCTCGACGCCTTGATCGCGCGATCGATCGCCAACAATCCCAATCTGCAATCGGCGCTGGCGACATTGCGCGCTGCACGACAGGCCGTTTATGCCCAGGAGGGCAAATTCTTTCCGTTCGCGCAGGCCAATTTCAACCCGACGCGGCAACAAACGTCCGGAGCTTTGACTCCGGTGCCAGCGTCCGGTGCGGGCATTTTCAACCTGGTGACCGCGCAACTCGAGGTCGCCTACACATTCGACATCTGGGGCCTCAACCGCCGAACGGTAGAGTCGCTCCAGGCGCTCGCCGATGTCCAGCGCTTCCAAGTCGAAGCGGCGTATCTCACGCTCACATCAAATGTCGTCGTTGCCGCCATCAGCGAAGCTTCACTGCGGGCGCAAATTGAAGCGACCGATCAGCTCATTTCGGCCAACACCCAAATGGTGGACATCTTGCGCCGCCAACTGGACGCCGGCCTGGCCAACCGCAGCGAAGTGGCGGCGCAGGAAGCATCCCTTGCGCAGGCGAAAGCGACGCTGCCGCCGCTACGCAAAGCGCTGGCCCAGCAACGCGACTTGCTGGCGGCGCTTTCTGGCGCATATCCGAGCGAAGGACCGCGCGAAACGTTCAGGCTTGCCAATCTGCATTTGCCTTCCACCTTGCCGGTGGACCTGCCCTCGCATTTGATCGAACAGCGGCCTGACATTCGCGCGGCCGAGGAACAGTTGCACTCCGCGAGCGCTCAGATCGGCGTCGCCACCGCAAACCTGTTGCCGAGTTTCACCATTAGCGCCAATGCCGGTTTCACCAATACGGCGCTTGCCCATCTGCTCGCTCCTCAAAATCTGTTCTGGGAATTGGGAGCGAACGCAACACAGACGATATTGGACGGCGGGACATTGCTGCATCAGCTTCAAGGCGCCAAGGACACTTATCAGGCGGCGGCCTGGACCTATCGCAGCACCGTGATCGGTGCGGTGCAAAACGTCGCCGATACGTTGCGGGCTCTCCAGAACGATGCCGACGCGGTCAGATCGGCCCAAGAATTTCAGCAGGCCGCAAAAATAAGTTTCGACCTTGCGCGCCAGCAATTGCAGACCGGCAACGCCAACGTGTTGCTGCTGCTCAA
>DATJYT010000376.1:0-8104 GCA_035499475.1 Xanthobacteraceae bacterium
AGCCTGACACTTTCTTATTTCGGCGTCGTCACGGAGGATCCATGTCGGACAGCCGGGCTCGTTCACGAACCAATCGGGATGGATTGCCTCGAGCGCCCGATAGCGGCGCAGGCAGCGATCGTCGTCTGGCATTGCGGATGCTTTCCGATTGGGAATTTCGCCGCGGCGCATGGCCGTTGCGTTTTCGGGCGCACCCTTACGCCAACGCAATCCCGTTAGGCAAGGCAGCGAAGCCCAGGACGATCAAGCGAATGGTCCCGATCACTTAAGTCATTTTCAAAGGTTTTACGCTGAAATGACACACGGAGGAAACGATGTCCGCCGAGGAAAAATCCTTCATTCTTCCGTATGAGCCGGGCTACACCGGCCATCGCGACGCGGAACGCCGTCGCCGCCAGATCCGGAAATTCGTGCGCAGCCGCGAGGAAAACCTGCGTCTGTCCCCTTCGGTCGCCCCGGACGAGCGCGACATGATCGAGCCCGAGAGCCGCTCCGGCAAGCCTTCGCGCGACCGGTCCTGAAGCCGAGCCCGGCAGGCGTCACAAATCCGCCGGCGGTACGGCGCGTTGCCAAAAGTCCCTGAGCTGAATCCGCAGGCGCGGCACCCGCAGCCAGGAGGCTGCCAGGCCTGTTGCGGTCTGCCAATAGCGGCCCGCGTACCAATCGACGGAAGCGAGTTCGACCTCGCGCCACGCCTTGAGCTGGTTCAATAGCCGCGCCCGTATTTTTCGGTCGATCTCCGCCGCCGCAAACTTACCGATGATCGTCATCGCGGCGCGATCGGTCACGTCGCGTTTCGGCTTGAGCCCCAACTTGATGTCGGCCGCGACGACCCGGCTGACACGCACCTCGCCGCCGGCAAGAGCCAGACGCAAGAACCAGTCGTTGTCTTCGAAACGCCGCAGAGTTTCATCCTGGCCGCCGATTCGCTGCAAAATAGGCTCGCGCTCAAACAGCGCCGTCGAGCCGGCCGATAGCCAGCAGCCCGACGCAAAATCGAAGGGATCGGCGCTCGCCATCGGATACCGGGTCTCGAGCGGCCCGCGCACCGCATCCACCATGACGAATGCGGCGGCCCAGATAACCAAGCGACCGCGCCCGGCATACGCTTCGGCTTCGGCGAGCCGCGGCGCGAGACTTCCGCGCCGCCATCGGTCATCGGAATCAAGAAACGCCGCCCAGCGGCCACGCCCTTGCGCAAGACCGGTGTTGCGCGCGGCAGCGGCGCCGCGGTTCGTCTCATGACGCACCACACGAACGCGGCGGTCGCCCGCCAACGCGGCGGGCAGCGCAAACGGCGGCGTCGAGCCATCATCGACGACGACGATTTCGAGATCGGCGAAATCCTGATCGAGCACCGAACCGATTGCGCCAAGCGTGCTGTCGGGCCGATTGTAGGTCGGTATCACGACCGTCAGAATCGGCGTTTCCATCCCCGCATCCCGTCCCGACATCGGCGCGCGAAATTGCGCCCGCAACGCCTTTCCTGCATAAGCACGTTCCGAAAAACTTGAAAAGCCGTCGGCGTCGCGACCACCGCCGCCACAGCGGGTGAATTTTGGACGTCCTCACCATCACGCTCATGCTGCTGGCGGCGGTGCTGCACGCGTCGTGGCAGGCCCTGGTCAAATCCGGGCAAAGCGCGCTCAACGTTCTTACCGGCATGTGCCTCGTCAGCGCCGCTGTGGCCGCGGCCGCGCTGCCTTTCGTCAGCGTGCCGCCGCGCGGCGCTTGGCCGGTGCTCGGTGTTTCGATCCTGTTTCACAGCGCCTATCGGGTCGCGCTGGCGCGGGCCTATGCGCATGGCGATCTGAGCCAGGCGTTTCCGCTGGCGCGCGGCTTCGTGCCGCTGTTCGCGACCGTCATTGCCTTCATCACGCTGGGTCAGTTGCCGGCCGTAGGCCAATTGATCGGCATCGCGGCGATCTCCTGCGGCCTCCTGGCGCTGGCTTTGGACAGCCTCCTGCAAGGCGGCGTCCGCGGCCGGCTGCTGCTGGCGGCAGGCGCGGCCGGTCTCACTGTCGCCAGCTACTCGGTGATCGATGCTTACGGCACCCGCGTATCCGGCGATTGGGCCGCCTACACCGCCTGGCTGGTCGTGCTCGACAGCGGCAGCTTCTTTCTCGCCGTCTGGGCCATCACGGGCCGCAAGCTGTGGTCCGCGCTCGATGCCGAGCGTGCACGCACGGTGATCTCAGGCCTCCTCGGCATCGGCTCGTTCGTGGTTTTCCTGTGGGCTTTGAGCCGCGGCCCGGTCGGCGCGGTGTCGGCGCTGCGCGAAACCAGCATCCTGTTCGCGACGCTGATCGGCGTGTTCCTGCACGGCGATAAACGCTCGGCGATCGGGCTGGCGGCAGCACCCATGATCGTTATCGGAATCGCCGCAATCGCCATTGCACGCTGACGCAAGGATCAGGCGGCGGCGCCGCGAAAATCCGGCACGGCATCGCGCAGGACCCGATAGATCGACTCGCGCTCGTCGCGTGCCAGGCCCTGATCCAGCATCGCGAGCCAACCCCGCATGGTCTCGATCGACGGCTGGATCGGTCGCGCCGCGACAATGCCGATGAAGCCGATATCCACCACCGGCTCTTCGCGGGCGAACAAAATTTCCTGGATGCGTTCGCCGGGACGCGGGCCGGTGAAAACGATGTCGATGTCGCGGCCGGGCTCAAGGCCGGTGAGCCGGATCATGCGCTCGGCAAGGTCCACGATCCTGACCGGCTGACCCATATTGAGAACGTAAACCGAAACGTCCGAACGCTGCGGCCCGAGCGCGTGGCTTGCGGCGGTGACGACCAGGTCGCAGGCTTCGCGAATGGTCATGAAATAGCGCACCATGTCGGGATGCGTGACGGTGACCGGGCCGCCGGCATCGATCTGGGCCTTGAACTTCGGCACAACGGAGCCGTTCGAGGCGAGAACATTGCCGAAACGCACGGCGATGAGGCGCATCGGTTGGCGCGCCGGCTGCGCGTGACGCGCAAAGTCGGCATCGAGCGCCTGGCAATACATTTCCGCGAAACGCTTGGTGGCGCCCAGGATCGAAACCGGCTCGATCGCCTTGTCGGTCGAGATCATCACCATCGCGGTGGCGCCTGCCGCCACCGCCGCGTCGGCGACGTTGACCGAGCCGAACACGTTGGTCTTGACCCCTTCGTCCCAGTTCTGCTCGAGCAGCGGCACGTGCTTGAGCGCCGCGGCGTGGAACACGATGTCGGGCTTGAACTCGGCCAGCAGCCGGAACAGCCGGTTGCGGTCGCGCACGTCGGCGATGCGCGCGGAAATTTCCGGCTTCGTCGGTTTGGTGGCGAGCGTCTCCAGGACCGCGTGGAGCGCCGGCTCGGAATTCTCGATGATGAGGAGCCGCGCGGCGCCGAAAGTGACGACGCGATCGCAAATCTCGGAGCCGATCGAGCCGCCGCCGCCGGTAACGACGATCGACTTGCCTTTCAAAAACTCTTCGAGCCGCGCGTGGTCGATGTTGACGCTCGGCCGCAGCAACAGATCCTCGACATTGACCGGCGCGAGGCGCGGCGCTTCACCGCTGTCGAGCGACGGCAGACGGCTCACGGTGAGGCCGAGCCGGCGCGCCGTCGTCAGCGTCGCTTCAGGCTTGGCGCCGGGTTCGAATGCGGTCGGGGTGAAAATAACGCGGGAAATCGGCGTACCGCGTTGCGCGAGATCGTTGACGACCGGCTCGAGTTGCGCAAACCCGCCGAGCACAGCGATGCCGCGAATGGCCTGACCGTGATCCGCCGTCGACGGAGACAGAATTCCGAGCGGCCAGATTTTTCGCACCGCGCCGCTTTCGATGGCGCGCAGCAGCACCTCGGCATCCGCCGCGCGGCCGAGCACCAGGGTTGGATTGGCGTCCTCCTGGCGCGCGTGGTGGCGCGTGCGGGTGTAACGAAAATAACGATAGGCGATCCGCGATCCGCCCAGAAACATCATCTGGAGGACCCAATAAAGCACGATCGTGATCTTGCCGAAGAAGAACTGCCCGTAGACGTTCGGCGCGACCAGGATGTAGTCGAGCACCAGCAGAGATACCGCCAGCACCGAGGCGGCACGCATGATATTGACGAGGTCGGGCAGCGACGCGAATCGCCACTTCGCCTCGTAGAGATGAAACAGGTGGTAGATGACCCCGGCATAGATGACGAAGCCGGGCAGGAACGTCAGCAGCCCGTGTGCGCGTTCGACGAGGCCGCTCCACTCGAAGCGGATGTAGAAACTCGCGACAACGGCGGCCGCCGTCATCACAAGATCGTGGGTGATGACCAGCGTTCTGCGCGGGTTGAGGCTTGATCTGAACATCCCGTGACCGTGCCGACGGTTTCCCGCGCTTCATTTACCGGGCTTTGCGCGGCAATGCCACCCGGCCCCAAGGCGCGCGGAACCGAGCATTGCGCGCGTTCGGACGGGCCGTTAGGACTGCGCGCGAAGCAAAAAACGCGGCATCTCCATTTGATTCGATGAGCGCCGGGCTGACGATGCAGGGGGCCGTGTGGGGTGCCGCGATAGCGGCCCTTGCCGCCGCGCTGTGCGCCGGTCTCATCGTCGTGCTCCGCCCCGTGCTGCGGCGTTACGCGCTCGCCAGGCCGAACGAGCGTTCCTCGCACCGCGAACCGACGCCGCAGGGCGGCGGCATCGCGGTTCTCTTGGCAACCATCGGGGCGGCGTCGATCGGCATGCTCGGATCGGGCGTGCCCGTCGCCGCGCCGTTAGCGATCGTTCTGGCGGCCGCCGTCGGGATGGCATGCGTCGGAGCGGCCGATGACATTCGTCCGCTCGCGGTCATTCCGCGTTTGCTGCTCCAGGCGCTTGCGGTCGCCGCGGTGATTTTCAGTTTGCCAGACGATCTGCGCGTGGTGCCGGCGGCGCCGTGGTGGCTGGAGCGGCTTTCGCTGTTCATCGGCGGATTATGGTTCGTCAATCTGGTGAATTTCATGGACGGCCTCGACTGGATGACGGTCGCCGAGGTCGTGCCGATCGCCGCCGCGCTGGTGCTGCTCGGCGGCCTTGATGCGCTTTCGCCCGCCGGCAGCATCGTGGCGCTCGCGCTCGGCGGCGCGATGATCGGTTTTGCCTATTTCAACCGGCCGGTGGCGAAGCTCTTTCTCGGCGACGTCGGCAGCTTGCCGATCGGCCTGTTGCTGGCCTGGCTGCTGGTGCTCGTCGCCGGCAGCGGCCATCTCGCCGCGGCCTTGCTGCTGCCGCTCTACTATCTCGCCGACGCCACGATCACGGTGCTGCGCCGGCTTGTTCAGGGCGAACCGATCTGGCGCAGCCACCGCACGCATTTCTATCAGCGCGCCACCGATTGCGGCTTCACCGTCATGCAAGTCGTTACCCGGGTCTTTGCGGTCAATCTCGGCCTTGCGGCGCTCGCCCTGTGGAGCGTGATGGCGCACAGCGCCGCCGCCGACTTTGTCGCGCTGGTCTGCGGCGCGGCCCTGGTCGGCTGGCTCCTGCGCGCCTTCACGCGTCGCCGCACCTAAGCGGTCACTCCGCCGCTGCCCCCTTGCGGGCGCGCTGATCGAACCGGCGATCGAACACATGCTCGGCGATGCGGTTCTTCAGCATCTCGATCGAGCCGCCGGCGATCATCCAGCCGCGCGTGCGCCGCATGCAATATTCGACCAGCAGATCGCGGCTGTAGCCGGTTGCGCCCATGATCTGCACCGCCTCGTTCGCGACCTCGAAGCCGGCCTGATTGCAGGCGGTCTTGGCAACCGCGGTCTCGTAGGCCGACGGTAATCCGCGATCGGCGTTGGTCGCGGCGCGATAAAGCAGAAGCTGCGCGCTCTCCAGCTTGACCGCCATGTCGGCGAACTTCCACTGCAAACCCTGAAACTCGCACAGCGGCCGGCCGAATTGCTCGCGGGTCAAGGCATGCTCGCGCGCGGCGTTATAGGCGTAGCGGCCGAGCGCCAGCGAGCGCGCGGTATTGCCGAGACGCTCGACATTGAAACCGGCGATCTGCTTCTTGAAGCCGCCGGGCCCCAAAAGCACGTTCTCGGCCGGGATGCGGCAGTCGGCGAAATGCAGCTCCGACCATTCCTCATCGCTCATGAAGGCCGACGGTGAGCCGACGGTGAAACCCGGCGTGCCGCGCTCCACCAGCACCGAACCGATGCCGCCAAGTCCCGGCCCATAGCGCACATAGACGAGAAAAACCTCGGCGTCGGTGCTGAACGTGGAAAACACCTTGCTGCCGTTGATGACGTAATGCGCGCCGTCGGGCCGCGCGCTGGTCTTGAGATCGGTCACCGCCGATCCGGCGTCAGGCTCGGTCATGCCGAGACTCATCGCGATGCGGCCGGCAAGAAGATCGGTGAGCCAGCGCTTCTTCTGCGCCTCGCTGCCGTATTCGGCGAAGACGCGGATCGGGCCGAAATTGCCGAACTGCACGACGTCGGCGCTGCGCGGGCATTCGGCGGCCACCTGCTCGATGGCGATCACGGCGTCCATCAGCGTGCCGCCCTGCCCGCCGTCCTGTTGCGGCAGCGTGATGCCCATGAGTCCCTGCTTCGCCATCAGCTTTGCGACGTCGAACGGAAAGCGCGGATCGTGGGCGCGCTTGACCGCGCCCGGCGCAAGCTTTTCCCGCGCAAAGCGGCGGACCGAATCGGCAAAGAGCTTCTGTTCGTCGGTGAAGTCGAAATTCATGACATTACTCCGCCGTGACGCCTGACCGCTTGATGATAGCGGACCATTTGGCTTCCTCGGCGGCAATATCGGCGGCGTAGGCCTCGGGCGTGCCCGGCAGCGTCTCGGCGCCATCGACGGCAAGACGGTCGCGAACCTCCGCCGTTCCGAGCGCATCGTTGAGGGCGGCATTGAGCTTGGCGATGATCGCGGGCGGCGTGCCGGCCGGCGCGACAAGGCCGTAATGCAGCTCCGCCGCATATCCGGGCAAGCCCGCCTCCGCCACCGTCGGCAGGTCGGGGAAAAGCGCCGTGCGTTTCGCCCCGGTGACCGCAAGCGCGCGCAATTTGCCGTCCTTGACCAGACCCACCACGCTCGCCGTCGGGCAGAACATCAGCGCCACGTGTCCGCCCATCAGATCGGTCACGGCCGGCGCCACGCCTTTATAAGGAACGGCATTGATCTTGATGCCGGCCATGGTGGCAAACAGCTCAGCGGAAAGGTGCGTGCTGGTTCCGGTGCCGGTCGAGGCGAAGTCGAGCTTGCCGGGCTCTTGCTTGGCGAGCGCGATCAACTCGGCGACGGAATGGGCGGGCACGGCGGGATGCACCAGCACGAGATTGGGGCTCGTCGCGATCAAGCCGATCGGCGCGAAACTCTTCTTCGGATCGTAGCCGGCATCGGGATAAAGCGACGGATTGATCGCCAGCGAGCTCGTCGCGATCAGGATGGTGTAACCGTCAGGCGCGCTTCGCGCGGCGTCGCGGGTCCCGATTGTGCTGCCGGCGCCGCCGCGGTTCTCGATCACGATCTGCTGGCCGAGGCGCGCGCTCATCCTGGCGGCGACGAGCCGTGCGATCACGTCGTTGCCGCCGCCCGCCGGATAGGGAACGATCAGCGTGATCGGGCGCGTCGGATAATCCTCGGCGAAAGCGCGCGGCGCCGCGAAGATGAAAGCCGCAAGGATTGCGCTCGACAGCAGCGTGGCGATGATTTTCGTCACAGCGAAGGCTCACTCGAGCGCAATGCCGGCCGCGTGGATGACCGCCGACCATTTGGTCCCCTCGCGGTCGATGATGGCGGCGTGCTCTTCGGGCGTTGTCGGCTCGGGTTCGCCGCCTTCGAAGATGATGCGCTTTTTGACTTCGTCCGTGGCGAGTGCCGCCCGCAATTCCTTGTTCAGGCGGTCGATGATCGGCTTCGGCGTGCCGGCCGGCGCCAGCAGGCCATAGCTCAAGGTGGCGTCGAAACCCGGCAAGCCCGATTCCGCAAGCGTCGGCAATTGCGGCATCAGCGTCGAATGCTTTTGCGATGTCACCGCCAGCGCCCGGATGAAGCCGCCGTCGAGCGCGGCGCGCGAGACCGGAATCGGGTTGAAGCCCACTTTGACGAAGCCGCCCATGAGATCGGTCGTGAGCGGGTTCGAGCCCTTATAGGGGATCTGCTCGAC
>DATJYT010000377.1:0-6679 GCA_035499475.1 Xanthobacteraceae bacterium
GCGAGGTCGTTGCCCACCATGGTGATGCGGTGCAGGTCGGTCGGGCCGTTGCCGATCAGCATGGCACCTTTGATCGGTGCGCCGACCTTGCCGTTGTCGATCCGGTAGGCCTCGGTGCATTCGAACACGTATTTGCCCGACGTAATGTCCACCTGGCCGCCGCCGAAATGCACGGCGTAAATGCCGTTCTTCACCGAAGCGAGGATTTCGCCGGGATCGCGGTCGCCGGCCAGCATATAGGTGTTGGTCATGCGCGGCATCGGCACGCAGGCGAAGCTCTCGCGGCGACCATTGCCGGTCGGCTTCATGTTCATCAACCTGGCGTTCTGGCGATCCTGCATGTAGCCGACGAGAATTCCGTCCTCGATCAGCACGGTGCGATTGGTCGGCGTGCCCTCATCGTCGATCGAGAGCGAACCGCGGCGCAGCGCCATGGTGCCGTCGTCGACGACGGTAACGCCTTTGGCCGCGACCTGCTGCCCCATCAGACCAGCAAACGCCGACGTTTTCTTACGGTTGAAGTCGCCTTCAAGTCCGTGGCCGACGGCTTCGTGCAGCATGACGCCCGGCCAGCCCGGGCCGAGCACGACATCCATTTCGCCGGCCGGCGCCGGGATGGCTTCGAGGTTGGTCAGCGCCTGGCGAACGGCATTATCGACGGCGTCCTGCCACCGCTGCGTGGCGATGAAAGTTGCATAGCCTTCGCGGCCGCCATATCCGTCGCTGCCGGTCTCCTGGCGATCGCCGTCACCGACCACGACCGTCACATTGACGCGCACCAGCGGCCGGATGTCGCGATAAGTCTCGCCGTCACCGCGCACGATCTCGACCGCCTGCCAACTCGCCCCAAGTGTCGCCGAGACCTGGCGCACCCGCGGGTCCTTGGCGCGCGCATAGGCGTCGATGGTTTCCAGAAGCCGCGCCTTGGCTTCGAAGGCAGGGCTGCCGAGCGGACTATCCTCGCCATAGAGCCTGACATTGGTCCGCGGCGGTGGACCGGCATAGCTGCCCGAATAACCGCCTTTGACCGCGCGCACCGCATCCGCGGCCCGTTCGATCGCCGCCTCCGATACATCGGAGGCGTGCGCATAGCCGACCGCCTCATCCTTGACGGCGCGCAGGCCGAATCCCTGGGACGTGTCGTAGGTCGCCTGTTTCAGCCGGCCATTGTCGAAGACGAGCGCTTCAGCCTGCCGATATTCGAGAAACAACTCGCCATCGTCGGCGCCATCCAGGCCCTTGGAGATGATCTTGGCAAGACGGGCCCGGTCGAGCCCAGCGCGGTCAACGAGCGAGGTGGGGGCGGTCATTGCAATACTCCCTGGCGTCCTCCGTCACCGACGTCCGGACTTACATAAGCGATGTGGACACGTTTTGCAGCAGTGGACAGTCCCAGCAGGCCGGCAAGTTCAATCGTGCTTCGGAATTCCGGCCTTGGCGATAACGGCGCCCCATTTGGCGATATCGGCCTTCATGCGCGCGGTCATGTCCTCGGGCGTGCTCCAGCGCATGGCCATGCCCATCTGCGCCGATTTGGCCTGCACGTCGGGCTCGGGGATGACGTCCTTCATGGCGGCGTTGAGCGTGGCCACCACCGTTTTCGGCGTGCCGGCGGGAACCGCGAGGCCGTTCCAGCTTGCCACTTCATAATCCTTGACGCCGCCCTCCATGACGGTCGGAACTTCGGGCAGGTAGGCGGTGCGCTTCGCGCCGGTCGAGGCCAGCGCCACGATTTTCTTGTCATTCAGGAGTCCGCTGATCGCTGCGTAGAATTCGAACGCGACGTCGATATCGCCGCGCATCACTGCACCGGCCATGTCGGGCGATGTGCGGAACGGAACGATCGTGGTTTTGATGCCGACCGTGTTGGTGAAGAGCTCCGCGGCAAGGTTCTGGGTGCTGCCCGGCGTGATCGTGCCGATATTGAGCTTGCCGGGATTGGCCCGCGCCGATTCGATAATGTCGTGTACCGACTTGAGCGGCGAACCGGCCCGCGTCACGATCAGGACGTCGAAAAAAGCGGCGGTCGAAATCGAATCGAAATCGGTCAGGATGTTGTATGGTAGCGAATTGAACAGCGCCACCGCGATGGCGTTGTTATTGCCGGTCATCAGCAGCGTATAGCCGTCCGGGGCCGCGGCGGCGCCAGCTTGCGCGGCGACGACGCCGGCAGCGCCGGGACGGTTTTCGATAACAAATTGCTGTTTCAGCCGGCTCGACAGCTTGTCGCCGAGAATGCGCATGCCGACATCGGCGACGCCGCCGGCGCCGTAAGGCACGATCAACGATACCGGGCGGGTGGGATAAGCGCTTTGGCCTCGTGCCGCCGGCACCACCGCCGCGGCGAGCAATGTGTAGGCGACGACCACGACTTTACAGCCTGCATGCATGAGCGTTCCCCCCTGGCGATCGTTTCGCGCGAGGGTAAGCATCCGCGTCGGGCCGTCAATTCTCACCGACGACGCAAAGCCGCGACGCCTGCGCGCAGACCCTACGGCAACTGGTCGTAGCCTTCGCCGAACCCTTTCAGGCTCATCGGAAAGCCGATGCCTTCCTCGGGGGTCTGGAAGATGATGAAGGTCGAGGTCTGGCCGGTGCGCAACTGCTTGATGAGGTTGTCGTCCATGACCACCTCGGCGACGCAGCCGTTCGGCAGGCAACGCACGAAACCGGCACGACCGACATCGGTGTTGTCGATCTTCAGCCCAAGTCCGGACGGTATCAGCACGCCGAGCGGCGCCACGACCCGCATCAGCCGGCTCTTCTGGTCGCTGGTCTTCAGTACAATGACGGTCAGTCCGACATTCGGCCGATCTTCGGCCGTCACACTCTGCATCAGCGCACATTGCTCGCTCTGCGCGCCGGGCGGGGTTTCGCAGCGGATTTGCCAGTCGCCATGGACCGACCGAACCGCGCCCTGCGCCGCTGCAGGGGCGGCCGACGCGGCCATCGCAAGGAGGACAACGGCGCAGGCTGAAACCGCGCAAAGCGGTCGCGACCACCATGCGACGTCGAGTATAGCCATGATCACGCTCTCCTGACCGGCCGCCCCCGATAGGTCATCGCGAATCACCCCGCGCCAGGGCCGGTCGCCGCGCGAGCCTGCCTACATCGTGAGCGCAAGGTGTCAAGATTGATCCAGATCAAGGTATTGTGGCCGCGCCAAGGTCACCGATGTCGCGTGGCGCTGTGAGTGGCGACGGTGCGACAATCCTTCCCCAGTCCGCCAAAACGGCAGGCAAGAGTGCATTGCAGCAGCCCTGGATTTGTGGTTTGAGGGGTTGGGATTCCCCCATCCCGCCGATGCCTGCCAAGGACCCAGACCGTGGCGCAAGCCCCGCCGGACGCAGGCGGCGTCATACTGTTGCGGTCTGCGCCGGACATAAGTTTCGCTCCTGCGGGCGGTCACGGCCGAGACCATAGACAGGGAGCTAGAGAGACAGATGAAGGTGTTCTCACGCTTGACCGCCATTGCGCTCACCGTCGCCGCCTTGCTGGCGGGTGGCGGAGCGGCGTTCGCCGGACTTGGACAGCCCTCGCCGTGGGAACTCGACCTTCAAGATGCGGGCTCGCCGGTGATGGCGGACATCATCGCCTTCCACAATCACGTCCTCTGGATCATTACCGCGATCACCGTATTCGTTCTCGCGCTGCTCTTGATCATCATCGTGCGCTTCAATGCGCGCAGCAATCCGACGCCGTCACGGACCACGCACAATACGCTGTTGGAAGTAATGTGGACCATCGTGCCGGTGCTGATCCTCGTCTTCATCGCGGTGCCGTCATTCCGGCTGCTGTTCACCGAGCTCGACGTGCCGACGCCGGACCTCACCGTAAAAGCCACCGGCAAGCAGTGGTATTGGAGCTACGCCTATCCCGATAACGGCAATTTCGAATTCGATTCGCTGATCGTCGCCGACAAGGACCTCAAGCCCGGCCAGCTTCGCCTGCTGACCGTCGACAACGAGATGGTCGTTCCGGTGAACAAGGTCGTGCACGTGCTGGTGACCGGTGCCGACGTCATCCACTCCTTTGCGGTGCCGTCATTCGGCATCAAGATCGACGCCGTTCCCGGGCGCATCAACGACACCTGGTTCAAGGCAACGATGACCGGTGTCTTTCACGGCCAATGCTCCGAATTGTGCGGCAAGGATCACGCCTTCATGCCCATCACGGTTCGGGTCGTGAACGATGCCGATTTCACCACCTGGGCCGCGGCGGCGAAGCAGAAATTCGCCGGCGACGAGCACGCGCCGCTCAACACGCTGGCTGCGGCGAAATAACAATTCGGGGCGAAAACGAAACTCGAGACGACAAGCGGTTCGCGAACGAAGGGACTGGCAATGGATACGACGGCACACGCGGCACACGGCGATGACAACGGCCACGCAATCCCGCATGGCTGGCGCCGGTTCGTCTATTCGACGAACCACAAGGACATCGGCACGATGTACCTGGTGTTCGCACTGGTGGCCGGCGTCATTGGCGGGACATTCTCGATCCTGATCCGGGCCGAGCTGATGTATCCGGGTCTGCAGATCTTCCACGAGACCCACTACTTCAACGTCGTCGTTACCGCCCACGGGCTGATCATGATCTTCTTCATGGTCATGCCTGCCATGATCGGCGGCTTCGGCAACTGGATGGTGCCGCTCATGATCGGGGCGCCCGATATGGCGTTCCCGCGCATGAACAACATCTCGTTCTGGCTGCTGCCGGCGTCCTTCAGCCTTTTGATCCTGTCGATGTTCTTCGAGGGCGAACCCGGCGCCAACGGCGTCGGCGCCGGCTGGACGATCTATGCGCCGCTGTCGACTTACGGCCATCCGGGCCCGGCCATGGATTTTGCCATTCTGTCGCTCCATCTCGCCGGCGCCTCGTCGATCCTCGGCGCGATCAACTTCATCACCACGATTTTCAACATGCGCGCGCCCGGAATGACGATGCACAAAATGCCGTTGTTCGTGTGGTCGCAGCTCGTGACAGTGTTTCTGCTGCTACTCGCTTTGCCGGTGCTCGCCGGTGCCATCACCATGCTGCTGACGGATCGCAACTTCGGCACCACCTTCTTCGATCCGCAGGGCGGCGGCGACCCGCTCCTGTTCCAGCACCTGTTCTGGTTTTTCGGCCATCCGGAAGTCTACATCTTGATCCTTCCCGGCTTCGGCATGGTCAGCCAGATCGTGTCGACGTTCTCGCGCAAGCCGGTGTTCGGCTATCTCGGCATGGCCTATGCCATGGTCGCGATCGGGGGCATCGGCTTCGTGGTGTGGGCGCACCACATGTACACGGTCGGCATGTCGTCCACCGTGCAGGCCTATTTCATCGCCGCCACCATGGTGATCGCGGTGCCGACCGGCGTGAAGATATTCTCCTGGATCGCCACCATGTGGGGCGGCTCGATCGAGTTCAAGACGCCGATGCTGTGGGCGATCGGCTTCATCTTCCTATTTACGATCGGCGGCGTGACCGGCGTTGTCCTCGCCAATGCCGGCGTCGATCGCGTGCTGCAGGACACCTATTACGTCGTCGCCCACTTCCACTACGTGCTGTCGCTCGGCGCCGTGTTCGCCATCTTCGGCGGCTGGTACTACTGGTTTCCGAAGATGACCGGCTACATGTACAGCGAGACCATCGGCAAGCTGCACTTCTGGCTGACCTTCATCGGCGTCAACATCGTCTTTTTTCCGCAGCACTTCCTCGGACTTGCGGGCATGCCGCGCCGCATCGTCGACTATCCCGACGCGTTTGCCGACTGGAATTTCGTCTCGTCGATCGGCTCCTACATTTCGGGATTCGCCGTGCTGGTGTTCTTCTTCGGCATTATCCACGCCTTCGTCCGCAAGGTGCCGGCCGCGGCAAATCCGTGGGGACCGGGCGCGACGACGCTGGAATGGACCCTGTCGTCGCCGCCGCCGTTCCACCAGTTCGACACGCTGCCGCTGATCCGATGAGCGTCACCGTCGCGCATGCCGAGCCCAGCGTCGCGGGCGTAGGCGACTACATAGAGCTGATGAAGCCGCGGGTGATGTCGCTCGTGGTCTTCACCGCGCTGGTCGGACTCCTGATCGCTCCCGGCCATGTGCATCCGGTGATCGGCCTTGCCGCGCTGCTCTGCATCGCGGTTGGCGCCGGCGCTGCCGGTGCACTCAACATGTGGTACGACGCCGACATCGATGCGCGCATGACGCGCACGGCAAGCCGGCCGATCCCGCGCGGACGCGTGACACGGGGCGAGGCGGCGGGTTTCGGCATGACGCTCGCGGTCTTCTCCATCGTGACGCTCGGACTGCTGGTGAACACAGTCGCGGCGGCGCTGCTCGCCTTCACGATCCTGTTCTATGTCGTGATCTACACGATGTGGCTGAAACGCTCGACGCCGCAGAACATCGTCATCGGCGGCGCCGCAGGCTCGCTGCCGCCGATGATCGGCTGGGCGGCCGCAACCGGGGGCCTCGCGCCCGAGCCGATCCTGCTGTTCCTCATCATCTTCTTCTGGACGCCGCCGCACTTCTGGGCGCTGTCGCTCTACCGCGCCGAGGATTACGCGCGCGCGGGCGTGCCGATGCTGCCGGTGGTTGCCGGTATCGGCGAAACGCGCCGGCAGATTCTGATCTACACGCTGATCCTCGCGCCGCTCGGCGCGGCGCCTTGGTTCCTGGGCTATACGAGTCCGCTC
>DATJYT010000378.1:0-4400 GCA_035499475.1 Xanthobacteraceae bacterium
GGTCGGGGCCGACCTCGACAACCGGATTACCGCCGGCGCGCGCCTCGCTGCCGATGACGGTCACTTCGGCTTCAGACAAGCCCGAAACTTCGAGAGTGAAATTCTGGGTCTCGAGGGTCTTGTTGAGGATATGCACCGTAAAGGCGTTGCGCACGGCGCCGTCGGCCAGCCGCACGAACATCGGATTGCGGTCGTGGATGACGTTGACGCCGTCGTTGCGCCGTGTAGCCAGCGTGTAGCTCATTACGCCGCCAACCAGCGCGATGATGACCGCATAGAGCACCGTGCGGGTACGAATGATGCGATAGGACGGTGCTTTGCCCTGCTGCCTCGCCTTGATGTTGAGATCGGTGTCATAGGCGATCAGCCGCGTCGGGCGGCCAATCTTGGCCATCACCGCGTCGCAGGCGTCGATGCACAGGCCGCATTGGATGCAGCCGAGATTGGGGCCGTTGCGGATGTCGACGCCGGTCGGGCAGACATGCACGCATTGCAGACAATCGATGCAGTCGCCGGCCAGTTCGCCATGGGCATGGAGCGCCGCGGCCTTCTTCAGCGACGCGCGCGGCTCACCACGATCGTAACGGTAGGTGACATTGAGTGCATACTCATCGGTAAGCGCCGCCTGGATGCGCGGCCATGGACACATGTAGACGCAGACCTGCTCGCGCATCCACCCGGCGAGCGCGTAAGTCGTGAAGGTGAGAATGCCGATGAACACATAGGCCGCGACCGGCGCCTGGAATGTCGCCAGCGATTTGACCAGGCTCGGCGCGTCGGCGAAGTAAAGAACCCAGGCGCCGCCGGTCCACCACGCCACCATCAGCCAGAGGAAATGCTTGAGCCCCGCGCGCGCCATGCGCTCGAGCGTCCACGGTTGGCGGTCGCGCAGCAAATGCTCGCGGCGGTCGCCCTCGCACCAACGCTCGATGGTCTGGAACAGGTCGGTCCACACCGTCTGCGGACAGAGATAGCCGCACCACACCCGGCCGGAGATGGCGTTCATCAGAAACAACGTCATCGCCGCAATGATGAGAAGGCCGGTGAGGTAATAGAACTCCTGCGGCCAGATCTCGATGAAGAAGAAGTAGAAACGCCGCGTCGGAAAGTCGATCAGCACTGCCTGGCCGGGGGCATTCGGGCCGCGGTCCCAGCGCACGAACGGCAGCAGGTAGTAGATGCCGAGCGTGACGATCATCACCTCCCACTTGACGGTGCGGAAGGCCCCGGTCACGCGCTGCGGATAGACCTTGGTGCGCGCTGCGTAAAGCGGCGGCTCATCCTCTTCGGGCAGTTCGGGGAGCGCGCTGTCGGACGACGGCACCGTACGCTCCGCCTCTTCGACGAGCCCGGTCAACGCCGGCTGTTGCTGCTGCGGCAGGCTCACGTCGCGCATTGCAAGCACGGTATCGCAACGGGGGCCCATCCGTCACTCTCCGCCGCCGAAAGTGTGGACATAGACCGTCAGCGCCTTGATGGTGACGTCGTCGAGCTTGGCGCCCCATGCCGGCATGACGCCGCCATGGCCATTCCAGACCCCGTCGATGATGGTTTGCAGATCTGGCCCATAGAGCCAGATCTGGTCGGTCAGGTTCGGCGCGCCGACCTCGCGGTTCCCCTTGCCCTGCGGGCCGTGGCAAACCGCGCAATTGTCGGCAAAGATCTTGGCGCCGCGGGAGAGATCGACGCCGGAAGTAGTCGACAGGTTCGATAGCGAGCGCACGTAGTTGGCGACCGTCACCACCTCGTCGCGCTTGAGCATGCCGTCGCGGCCGAATGCCGGCATCGAGCCCTGATGGCCCTGGTCGTCACCGGCGCGGGCGCCGTGCCGGATTGTCTGCTCGATCTGGGCAAGCGTTCCGCCCCACAACCAAGCATTCGCAGTGAGATTGGGATACCCTTTGGCACCGCCGCCACCGGAGCCGTGGCACGGTGCGCAATTGTCGGCAAAAGCCCGGCGGCCGAGCGCGCGGGCGAAGTCGAGCAGCTCCGGCGTGTTCTCGATTTCCGACAACGAGGCCTTGTCGAGCCGCGCCATCATCGGCGCTCGCTGCACCTGCAGCGCGGCAAGATCAGTCGCCACCGCCTCGCGCGAATGCCAATGCAAGACGCCGCTCGTCGAAGACGAGATCAGCGGCCATGCCGGATAAACGATCCAGTAGCCGATCGCCCACACGATGGTGGCGTAGAACAGCCACAGCCACCAGCGCGGTAGCGGTGTGTTGAGTTCGCGGATGCCGTCCCATTCGTGACCGGTGGTGCCGATCTTCGATTCGGGTTGATGCGAGGTCTCGGCCATCTCAATCCTCCCGCAGCGGCACGCGTGCGGACTCATCAAACTGCTTTTGCCGCGACGGCCACAGCGCGTAAGCGAGCACCACCACGAAGAGGGCGACGAAATAGATGAGTCCCCAGGTCTGGGCGAAATGCGAGAAAAAGGCGTAAGTCGGCGACACGATAGTCTCCTCAGCGGATATTGGCTTTGTCGTCGTAGAGCTTGAAATCGACCAGCGTGCCGAGCATCTGCAAATAAGCGATCAGCGCGTCGGCTTGCGTGATGCGGGCGGGATTGCCATCAAAATCACGCGCCTGGGCTTTCGGATAGCGCCGAGCGAGGTCGGCGGCGTTGGGCGCGTCATTGGTCGCCTGGGTGCGCACGTCATCGAGCGCATTGGCGATCATCTCGTCGCTATAGGGCACGCCGAGCAGCGCCTGCACCTTCATGTCTTCGGCGACATGCGAATAGTCGAGCTCGTTATCGAACAGCCATGGATAGGCCGGCATGATCGAGCCCGACACAACCGAGCGCGGGTCTTGCAGGTGATCGCGGTGCCAATCGTCAGAATATTTACCGCCGACACGGGCAAGGTCGGGACCATTGCGCTTGGAGCCCCATTGGAACGGATGGTCGTACATGCTCTCGGCGGCGAGCGAATAGTGGCCGTAGCGCTCGACCTCGTCACGCAGCGCGCGGATCATCTGCGAGTGACACAGATAGCAGCCCTCGCTGACGTAGATGTTGCGGCCGGCGAGCTCGAGCGGCGTATAGGGCCGCATCCCGGCCGCGGTCTCGATGGTGCTGCGGATGTAGAACAGCGGCACGACTTCAACGAGGCCGCCGATGGCGATAACGAGCAGAATGCCGATCAGCAGCAGGATCGAGTTGCGTTCAAGCAGCCAGTGCTTCTGCCAGAGCGTGGTGGATATCGACATGTTCGATCCTCCTATTCGGCGGGCGCCAGGCTTGCGGCCGGCACCGGCGCCTCACGCGGATAGATCGTCCGCCACACGTTGTAGGCCATCAGCAGGGCGCCGATCAGGAACAGCGCGCCGCCGAGCGCCCGGATGACGTAGAATGGGTGCATCGCCTCGACCGTCTCGATGAAGGAATATTCGAGGAAGCCGAGATTGGTGTAGGCGCGCCACATCAGGCCTTGCAGGATGCCGGACACCCACATCGAGGTGATGTAGACGACGATGCCGATCGTGGCGATCCAGAAGTGCCAACTCACCAGCTTGAGTGAGTAGAGCGGCCGGTTCCACAGCCAGGGCACCAGGCAATAGATCGCGCCGAAGGAGATGAAGCCGACCCAGCCGAGCGCGCCGGAATGCACGTGGCCGATAGTCCAGTCTGTGTAGTGCGACAGCGAGTTGACTTCCTTCACCGACATCACCGGGCCTTCGAACGTGGCCATGCCGTAGAAGGCGACCGACAGCACCATCATGCGCAGTACCGGATCGGTGCGCAGCTTGTCCCATGCGCCCGAAAGCGTCATCAGGCCGTTGATCATGCCGCCCCACGACGGCATCCACAGCATGATCGAGAAGGTGGCGCCGAGCGTCTGCGTCCAGTCGGGCAGCGCGGTGTAATGCAGGTGATGCGGGCCGGCCCAGATGTAGAGGAAGATCAGCGCCCAGAAATGGATGATCGACAGCCGGTAGCTGTAGACGGGCCGGTCGGCGCGTTTCGGAATGAAGTAATACATGATGCCGAGAAAACCGGCGGTGAGGAAGAAACCGACGGCGTTGTGGCCGTACCACCATTGCACCATGGCATCCTGGACGCCGGACCACACTACGTAGGATTTCGGCGAGAACAGCGACACCGGAACCGCGGCATTGTTGCCCAGGTGCAGCACTGCGATGGTCACGATGAAGGCGAGATAGAACCAGTTAGCGACGTAGATGTGCGGCTCGGTGCGCCGCATGATGGTGCCGAGATAGACCAGCAGATAGGTCACCCAGACGATGGTGAGCCACAGGTCGGCGTACCATTCGGGCTCCGCATATTCTTTCGATTGGGTGATCCCGAGCAGATAGCCGGTGCCGGCGATGACGATGAAAAAGTTATAGCCGAGCACCACGAACCATGGCGCCAAGTCGCCGGCGAGCCGCGCCCT
>DATJYT010000379.1:0-20152 GCA_035499475.1 Xanthobacteraceae bacterium
CTCTCACGCCCGCGGCAAGACCTTGTTTGCGCAGGACCTCTATGGCGGCGCCGACCCGAAATACCGCATAAAAACGCGAGTCTATACCGAACTCGCCTGGCATTCCCTTTTCATTCGCCAATTGTTGATCCGTCCCGAAGCCTCCGAACTCGCAAGCTTCACCCCTGAATTCACCATCGTCGACCTGCCCAGTTTCAAGGCCGATCCTGCCCGCCACGGGGTGCGGACCGACACCGTCATCGCCATCGACTTCACCAAAAAGATCATCCTGATCGGCAACTCGTCCTATGCGGGCGAGATGAAAAAGTCGGTCTTCACCGCGCTCAACTTCTATCTGCCGGCGCAGGGCGTCATGCCAATGCACTGCTCGGCAAATGTCGGCAAGGACGGCGATGTGGCGCTGTTCTTCGGACTCTCCGGCACCGGCAAGACCACACTCTCCGCCGACCCTAACCGCACGCTTATCGGCGACGACGAGCACGGCTGGGGCCCGGACGGCGTGTTCAATTTTGAAGGCGGCTGCTACGCCAAATGCATCAAACTGTCCGAACAGGCCGAGCCCGAAATCTATGCGGCGACCAATCGCTTCGGCGCCGTGCTCGAGAACGTCATCTTCGATCCCGAGACCCGTATCTGCGATTTTGATAGCGACAAGAAGACCGAGAATACGCGTTCGGCCTATCCGATCGAATTCATGCCGCTTGCGTCCAGGACCGGCCGGGCTGGGCAACCGAAGAACATCATTTTCCTGACTGCCGATGCTTTCGGCGTCATGCCGCCGATCGCCAAGCTCACGCCGGCGCAGGCGATGTACCATTTCCTCTCCGGCTATACCGCCAAGGTTGCCGGCACCGAAAAGGGTCTCGTCGGCGTCGAGCCGGAATTCTCAACCTGCTTTGCCGCGCCGTTCCTACCGCGGCCCCCATCGGAATACGGTAATCTGCTGCGTGATCTGATCAACAGACACAATGTCGATTGCTGGTTGGTCAATTCAGGCTGGACCGGCGGCATCTACGGCGTCGGCCGCCGCATGCCGATTAAAGCGACCCGTGCGCTCGTCACCGGCGCGCTCGACGGCTCTCTGAAACACGCCAGCTACCGCACCGATCCTTATTTCGGCTTCGCGGTGCCGACATCCGTTCCCGGCATCGAGCCGCACCTGCTCTATCCGATGAAAACCTGGAAGGACAAAGCGGCGTTTGACGAAACCGCGCGCAAACTGGTGCGCATGTTCCAAGACAATTTCGTCAAATACGAAAAGCACGTCGACGCCGAAGTCCGCGCCGCTGCGCCCGAAGTTCGCCTCGCGGCGGAGTAACATTGCCTGGCTATCAGGCGCCATTGTAAACGGCGGTCTCGCGACCGCCGTTTTTTATTTCCACTGACGTTGCAACCTCACTGCGTCGGTTTGATACCGAGCTCTTTGGCGAAAGCCGCAATTTTTTCGCGCTGCTCATCGATCGATTTGCCGAACTCCTCGGGACCGCCAATATTGGTGATCTGCCCCGTGGTGGTCAGGCGATCCTCAATCGTCTTGTCGACTACGGCGCGGACATCCGACGTGATGCGCTCGCGCAGCCCCAGCGGCATGCCGGTCGGGCCGAAGAATCCGACCAGCCCATCGATCGTGAGCGCCGGATAACCGGCCTCCTGCACGGTCGGAAGATTCGGCTGGGTCGGTGCTCGTGTCGTATTGGTCACCGCGAGCAGCTTGATTTTTCCGGTTAGAAGTTGCGGCCGCACGATCGCCAATGCCGCTTCGTAAACCTGGACGCGTCCTTCGGCGAGGTCGTTGGCGGCATCGACCGGATTGCGATACGGCACTTTGTTGACGTTGAGCCCTTCCTGCTTGAGCCACCCGGCAAAGATAAAGTCGAGCGCGCCGGTCACGCCCGCCCAGTTGAGTTTGCCCGGCTCGGCGCCTGCGAGCGCAACCAATTCCTTAAGCGAACCCGCCTTCATGTCGGCTGGCACCGCAATGGTGATGACGGTGTTGGACACCCGCGTGATCGGCACCAGGTCGCTGGGCTTGTATGGCAGATTGTCATGAAGAAACGGATGTGCAGTGAACGACGAAGACGGCGAATAGAGCAGCACATGATCATCATGGGCTGTGACGAAAGCGTTGATGGCGACGAGGCCGTCGCCGCCAGGCCGATTGTCGACCACGACCGGCTGCCCCCAACGCTGACTGAGACGATCCGCCAGCAGCCGCGCGCCGATATCCGCGCCGCTTCCCGGACCTAGCGTGATGATGAGTCTAACAGGGCGATTGGGCCAACTCGGTTCCGCCGAAGCCGAAGCGGCGACGATCATCAAAACCAATGTGAGAATATAACGTAGATGCATTGTCGTTCCCCCGATGGCGCGTCTGCCGGCATGGCGCGGTTGGGCGAGAATACAAAGACTTTGGCAAGGCCGACACTCCATAACCGCTGCCATTTTGCCGCGTTTGTTGAGCAGCTATTGCGGGACCTCACGCAGCGTGTCCCTGACGTGCGCCACAGCGCTATCCCATGTCCGGCTTTCGTCCTGCCTGAACAGGCGGATACTGGGATACCAGGGACTGTCATCGCGGCCGAGCAGCCAGCGCCAGTCCGGACTGAACGGCAGCAACACCCATGTGGTCGCAGCCATGGCACCGGCCAGATGAGCAACAGCCGTATCGACCGAAATCACGAGATCAAGATTTGAAATGAGTGCCGCCGTGTCGGAAAAATCCTTCAAATCGTCGCCGAAATGAAGGATGTCGCTGCGCTCGTTCAGCACCGCGGCGTCGCTCGGACGAACGTCCTTGTGCAGGCTCACGAAAGTGGCGTCTATGTCCAGCAGTGGCAAAAGCGCACGCAGCGGTATTGATCGGAAACGATCATATTTGTGCGTCGGGTGACCGGCCCACGCGAGACCGATCTTGCGGCGACGATTTGCCCCGATCTGTCGTTCCCAACGTTCCGCAGCCCCCGGCGGCGCGGCCAGGTAGGGTGCCTGCGATGGGATCGTTTCGGCGCGCGTATCGAACGCGAGCGGCAGACTGAGCAGCGGCGCATGGACGTCGAAGTCCGGCAATTGATCGCCTTCGGACACGATTTGCCCGACATCAGCGAGGGATTGCACCAGCTCACGAAGCGGACGTTGCACCTCCAAAATGACACGTGCGCCCCGCGCCGCGACGAGTGGCGCATAGCGGCAAAACTGGATGGTATCGCCAAAGCCTTGCTCGGCGTGGAGCAGAATGGTCTTGCCGGCAAGATCGTCGGCGCCGTTCCACCGCGGCTTCGTGAAATCATGTTTGGCCCGTTCGCTCCCCTCCAGTTCCCAGCGCCATTCGTATTTCTCCAGGCCGTACCGGAAATCACCTGTGAGCAACCGGCAGAGCGCTTCATTGAAATGGGCATCGGCGAAATCGGCACGCTCGACGAGCGCGGCGGCATAGTTCGTCAGCGCCTCGTCGAACCTGTGCAGTTCCCGCAGGATGTTGCCGCGTGTGAAAAGCGCCTCTGGATAGTTCGGCAATATCGAGAGCGCGGTGTCACAACTCGCCAACGCCTCATCAAATCGCTGCAGCTCCTGCAAGGCGGCGGCACGGTTGCAGAACGCCTCGGCAAAGTCAGATTCCATGGCGAGAGCGCGGTCATAACTTGCCAGCGCCTCATCGAACCGTCCCAGCTTCTGCAGAGCGTTGCCGCGATTGGAGAACGTCGCGGCATCATCCGGCCGCAATGCGAGAACGCGGTCATAACTTTCGATCGCCTCCTCGAACCGTTTCAGCTTTTGCAAAGCGTTACCGCGGTTGAAGAGCGCTTCCCCATAGTCCGGACGCAGCGAAAGCGCGCGGTCGTAGCTTGAGACGGCTTCCTGGTCCCGTTTGAGCGCTCGCAGCGTGTTGCCGCGATTGAAGAAGACGCCGGCATAATTCGGCCGAACCGCGAGCGCGCGGTCATAACTCGCCAGCGCTTCGTCAAAGCGCTTGAGATCATGCAGCGTATTGCCGCGATTGGATAATGCCTCGGCTATATCAGGTCGTATCGCAAGCGCGCGGTCGTAGCTCGCAAGCGCCTCCTCGAAACGCTTCAGCCGACGCAGCGTCCGGCCGCGATTGACGAGCGTCTCGACATGATCGGGATCGAGCGCGAGCGCGCGTTCGAAACTGACAAGCGCGTCCTCATACCGCTCCAGCTCGTGAAGGATGCTGCCGCGCGCGGACAGTACTCCAACGTGATCAGGACGCGCTGCGACGGCGCGATCGTAGTTTGCCAATGCCTCGCCTGCTTTGCCGAGGCGCGCGTTCGCGATCGCAAGAAGACGGAGTGCATCGAACAAATCAGGCTTTATGACTACGATCTGCCGGCAGACGCGCTCGACTTCGGCAAACCGGCCAGCCTTGAATGCTGTTATGGCGCGACCGAGTGCTTCCGCCGGCGTGGATCTGTCGTCGGCCATACGCCTGCGCGCAATCAGCTGGTTTGCATTTCCCGCCCGGCACGACGGGCCCAGTTTTCCCAGGCGCGATTGAGCGTGTAATCGGTGACCCGCGCAATGATCTTATCGACCTCCCCAGGCGTGAGGAATTTGATCTCACCCATGGCCATTGACTGCATTTGCAGCTTGGCGCCGACCTCGAGATAGACCGATACGAAGACCGCATGACGAACCGAACGGCCGACGACGGTGGCGCCGTGGCCGCGCATCAGCGCCGTCGGATTCTTGTTCATGAGCCGCGCCAGATCGCGTCCCATCTCCATGTCGGTGACCAGAAGCGTGGTGTCGCCGAACCTGTCGTGGGAATCCCACACCGGAACTTCATGACCGATCGAGGCGCACATGTGCAACAGCGGCTTGAGCTTCTTGCCGGTCACGCCGAAGGGAATGACGCTCGGCGAGTGGTTGTGTACCACCGACTGCACATCCGGGCGCTGTTCGTAGATCGCGCCGTGAATGAAGCGCTCGAGATAGGGCGCGCGGCCGCGCTCCTCGATCGGGGTGCCGTCGAGCGTGTACTCGACGATGTCGTCACGCTCGATGCGCTCGGGGGCGCGGGCGCGAGACAGGAGATAATGCTGCGGGTTGTCAGGGTGCCGCGCACTGACATGGCCAAAGGAATCGACGACCCCTTCGTTGGCCAGAATGCGGTTGGCGGTTACCAACTCTTCCAAAACGAAATCAAGCTTGCTCATTGCAGCGTTTCT
This sequence comes from Xanthobacteraceae bacterium, assembly GCA_035499475.1. Lineage (GTDB taxonomy): Bacteria > Pseudomonadota > Alphaproteobacteria > Rhizobiales > Xanthobacteraceae > BOG-931. Next base: position 5,187 of record DATJYT010000379.1, read on the forward strand.
CCCACCGTTGGCGGGCGATCCTATGGGGCGCGGCGCGGTTTGTGAACTGGCGCGCGGCAGCACGCCGCGAGACTTCAATCCCGATCTGAGCCATAATTACACCTCGGATTTGCGCTTGGGAGCCTTCATCATGTTGAAACGTTGCGCCGTCCTTGCCGGGATCGCCGCCGTTGTCGCGGCTGCTGCGGCTACAGCGCTCGCACAGGACACCGCGGCGAACTTTCCCGACCACCCCATTCGCGTCATCGTCTCGGTGCCGGCGGGCGGCGGTGTCGACACCGTCACCCGGATGGTCGCTGCCCAGATGAGCAAGGAACTGGGCCAGCCGCTCCCGGTCGAGAACAAAAGCGGCGCCGGCGGCAGCGTTGCCGCCGACGCGGTGTTCCACGCCGATCCCGATGGCTACACCTTGCTTGCCTCTCAGCCGGCGCCGATTACGACCAATCCGTACCTTTATAAATCGCTGAACTACGATCCGAGGCAGCTTTTGCCGGTCGCTATCATGTCGCACATCGCGAACGTGCTGCTGGTGCGTCCGGACTTCCCGGCGAAAACGGTGCAGGAATTGATCGCCTATGCCAAAGCCAATCCGGGCAAGATCAATTACGCCTCGCAGGGTGTCGGCACCACGTCGCATCTCACCGCGGCGCTGTTTGCATCGATCACCCACACCGACCTCGTCCATGTGCCGTATAAGGGCACCGCGCCGGCTCTCAACGACCTGATAGCGAGCCACGTCGATATTATGTTCACCGAACTGGCGACTTCGCTTCAGCTTCACAATGCGGGCAAAGCACGCATCCTCGCGGTCGCAACCAAACACCGTGTCGCCTCGGTTCCCAACATCCCGACGCTGGAAGAAGCCGGCGTGCCAGGCTGCGAATCCGACACCTGGAATGCCCTGACGGCGCCGCCGAAAACCCCGACCGCGGTCATTGCCAAGCTCAATGATGCGGCCGACAAGGCGATGCATTCGCCCGAGCTACTCGATCACTACGCCAAGCTCAGCATGCAACCCGGAGGCGGAAAGCCGGACGAATTGAGCGCGTTCATCAAGAGCGAGACGCAGCGCTGGGCCGCGGTGATCCGCGCCGCCAACATCCCGCCGGAATGACGACGCACTGCGCCGACATCCCACGGCGGCTGGCTTTCGGCGATATGACGATTTGATCCAATCGTCTGATACGCTCTTGCGCACCACCGCGCTGCGGCGTATCGGTAACGCCCTGGCGCGTAGCCTCCATTCGGGTCATGTTGGCCAAGCTGTTCAACGATCAAGACGCGGCGCTCGGCAATAAAGTCGCCGGCATTTTTGTAGTGCTTGCCGCCACCAACATGCTCGCCTGGATCTGGGCGCTCGGTGCATTCCATGATTATCCGGTGCTGATCGGCACGGCCTTTCTCGCCTACACGTTCGGGCTGCGTCACGCCGTCGATGCCGATCACATCGCCGCGATCGACAATGTGACGCGAAAGCTGATGCAGGACGGCAAGCGCCCGGTTGCCGTCGGATTTTTCTTTTCGCTGGGTCACTCGACCGTCGTGGTGCTGGCCTCTGTTGGCATTGCGTTGACGACGAGCGCGCTTGAGGGACGCTTCGAGACTTTCAAGGTCATCGGCGGCGTGATCGGCACGGCAGTTTCGGCGCTGTTCCTGTTTCTCGTCGCAGCCGCTAATCTTGTTATCCTGCGCTCCGTATATCGCACATTCCAGCAAGTGCGCCTCGGCGGCGCATTCGTCGAGGACGACCTCAACCACATTCTGGCCCAGCGCGGCTTCATGGGCCGGCTGTTCCGGCCGATGTTCCGCTTGGTGTCGCGAAGCTGGCATATGTATCCGCTCGGCTTCCTGTTCGGCTTGGGTTTCGATACCGCGACCGAGATCGGCGTTCTGGGCATCTCCGCCGCTGAGGCGTCGAAGGGACTGCCGATCTGGTCGATCATGGTGTTTCCGGCGCTGTTCACCGCCGGCATGTCGTTGATCGACACCGCCGACGGCGTACTGATGCTCGGCGCTTACGGCTGGGCCTTCACCAAGCCGATCCGCAAGCTCTATTACAACCTGACCATCACATTCGTGTCAGTGCTGGTCGCTGTGCTTGTTGGAGGCATTGAAGCGCTTGGGCTTGTTGCCGATCAATTGAACCTGGAAGGCCCGTTTTGGGCATTCATCGGCAACCTAAACGATCATTTCGGCAGCCTCGGCTACCTCATCATCGCGATATTCGTTGCAAGCTGGCTGGTTTCGATCGCGATCTACCGGCTCGGCCGGCTTGATCGCCTTGAACCGGCGGAATGAAGAATTGCGGTGCTTTGCCCTCGCGAGAGCCTCGCCTGCTTGTGCCCCGCGACCGAAAGACCACATAATCAGGCGTGGGCTGGAGCACGAGACGGTCGCGCTATGGCGAACAATTCGAGTGAACCTGAGAAACCCCGCGTCGAACCGGAAATCATTCCGCCGGATCGCACCCAGCGCGGTTACGATTGGCGTCGACCCACGTCGCAGCGATTCACCGATCAAGCCGGCGGCGCGCACCGGATCTATGTGGCGCGGGTCGGCCCTCTTGGCTTCACGCTGCTGATGCTGGTGGTTGGCATTCTCGCCGCGGTCTTTCTGTTCGCGATTCTCGGCGCGGTGCTGATCTGGCTCCCTGTGGTGTTGCTGCTCGTCGCTGTCGGCGCCGTCTTTCGCTATCTGCTTCGATAGCCATTCGCTTCCGGCGCAAGCGTGGCGTGCCGTAAAATCAACGCATACACGACCCGTTAACCTTTATTCCCTTATGAATTGATTAACCTTACGCGATCGCCTGGACAGGCCGGGCGCCGTGGACTTTGAGTGAGCGTTTGCCGGGCCAGATCACGCCGATGAATGTTCGCGCCTTTGACGGCGCCGCGCCCGACATTCCTTACGGCAATGGAAGTCGTGCGCCGAATGTTCGAAGCCCCGCGTCAGACTAGAACAGCGGCCGTCGCGGCGAGCGATGCGGGTTTTGGTCTCGCGGCGCTGGGCGAAATCGATTTCCGCAGGATCGGATCGACCCTCTGGCAGGGCCGAACGACAATCTTGGCTTCGATAGCGGTCGGTCTCCTCCTTGCGCTCCTTTTCATCATCATGGCGCCGCGGCAGTTCACGGCTACGACGCAGATCCTCATCGATCCGACCGACCTGCACGCCGTCGGCGCCGACACGAACCCGATCAATCAAGCGAGCGACGCTGCCGTACTTCAGGTCGAAAGCCAGGTGCGCGTACTAACCTCCGATAGCGTCATGCGCCGCGTCGTCACCGCCGAAGGGCTCGCCAACGATCCGGAATTCGCCGGCGTCGCGTCACCGCAGCGAGCGTTGATGGACGAACTGCTAGCCTCGCTGGGCCTCAAAAGCGGCCCCGTCGTCACCGATAAGACTCTCGCGGCATTAAACGAGCTCAAGCGCCACGTCCAAGTCAGGCGCGCCGAGCGCACCTATGTGGTCGATGTGAGCGTGACCAGTCGCGATCCGGAAAAGGCGGCGCGGCTCGCCAACGCGGTCGCACAGGCCTATCTCGCCGAGCAAACTGTGGTGAGGGCCGACGCTGCGCGCCAGGTTTCGCAATCGTTGTCCGCGCGTCTCAAAGATCTCAAGGATCAGGTGCGTCAGGCCGAAGATCGGGTCGAGAGTTACAAGGCCAGCCACAATATCGTCGGTGCCGGCGGACAGCTTGTCAGCGAGCAGCAACTTGCCGACATGAACAACCAGCTGGGAGCGGCGCGCGCCCGCATCGCCGCAGCCAAGGCGCGCCTCGACCAGATCGAAGCGGTGCAGCGGGGCAAAGGCGATGTCGGCGCATTCCCGGAAGCGTTGCAGTCGCAGACCATCACCGCACTGCGCAGCCAATATGCCGAAATCGTCCGCCGTGAGACCGAGCAGATGGCGACACTCGGCGGCCGCCATCCAGCGGTCATCGAAATCCAGGCGCAGGCCGAACGCATTCGGCGGATGATCGACGACGAGGTCAACCGCATCGCGCTTTCGGCCCGCGGCGACTACGATGCCGCCAAAGCCGACGAACAGACTCTCGCCAACAATCTGGAAGCCCTCAAGCACACCACGATCGGCACCAACGAGGCCATGGTGGGCCTGCGCGAACTCGAGCGCGAGGCCCAGGCCAGCCGCTCGATCTATGAATCCTTCCTGGTGCGCGCGAGGGAGACTGGCGAACAGGAACAGCTCGACACCAAGAACATTCGCATTATCTCAAAGGCGGACTTGCCGATGCGGCGCAGTTCGCCGCCGCCTAACATGCTCGTCGCATTGGCCGGTCTTTTCATGGGCGTGACCGCCGGCATCGGCATTGTCATGATCCGCGCACAATCCGAGACCGGCGGGTCGGACCCCGCAACGTCAATTCCGGTGCTTGCCGTTTTGCCCGACGTCGATATCTCGTTCGGCTTGAATACGGTTGAGGATCCGAAATCGCGCTACGCCGCCGAAATCGAGAAGGTCTATCGGGTCGTGCGCCACAGTCCAACCAGGCACGACAGCCCAAGCATTCTAGTTATTGCCGCGGACGACAGGGACGATACCGCCGCGGTGGCACTTACGCTTGCGGCCATGGCGGCTGCCACCAAACGCGTGCTGCTGATCGACGCCGATCTTCAGCGCAGAACGCTCTCGGCGATCGATGCCGATCAAAGCGAGGCCGGTCTTGTTGATGTAGCGGTCGGACGCCGCGAGCTTTCCGACGTGATCGTCCGCGACCGGGAAACCAATATCAACCTGGCGTCGTTCATTTCGCAATCCAGCCGCCGCGATCGCCGCATTAAAGATGAGGACGTGAGACACGCATTCGATCAGACCAGGCTGTTCGACATGGTCATCGTCGCAGCGATCGACTTCGCCCGCGAACCGACAACGCGATTTTTCGCCGGCGTCGTCGATCACATCATTCTGGTCGCCAGGGCCGATGAGCGCCAGCAAAGGACAATGGCGCAACTCACCGCCCGTCTCGGGGTCGACGCCCGAAAGATCCGCGGCACGGTGTTGACCGGCGTTGAGGCGGCCTGACGCGTTCCGCGTCTGCCGCAGCGGTCGGATTGATGCGAGCCAGGAACAGCCTGATGGCACGATCGGATCATCCTTCGTCGGAACTAGCGATAGCGGAAGCGTCCGGCGATCTGGAGACGCTGATCCGCAGCGCGCTCTTTATCGCGGTCTTCCTCATGCTCTGGATCACCACGCGCCCGTTTCCCGACCTCACTAATCTGCCCGAGGTGAGCGTGGCTGGCGATCTGACAAACCAGATCGGATACTCGATGCTGTTCCTGCTGCTGGCGACCTGGTGCCTGCTGCACGCGCCATCGCGGTTGGCGTTGCTGGTGCGGCCGATCCTGGTATTGACGCTGCTGTGGTTGGCATTGACGGTGTTGACTTCGTGGGAACCCGCACTATCGGCGCGCCGGTTCGCGTTCACCCTGGTGACCATCGGCATCGCTGCGATGGTGATCTTGCTGCCGAGAAACGTGCGTCACTTCGGTGATCTGATGGCTGCGGCCGTGTTGATCGTGCTCGCCGTCTGCTATCTGGGCGTATTACTCGCGCCGGCGCGCGCAATTCATCAGGCCACCGACTTTCTCGAACCCGACCTTGCCGGCGATTGGCGGGGCGTGTTCGGTCACAAGAACGAAGCCAGCGCGGCGATGGTCATCTTTATCTTTATCGGGCTTTTCGTCGGCCACGTACGCAGTGTCGCTATCGGCGGCCTGATTTCCGCATTGGCTTTCGTCTTCCTGCTTTTTACCCATTCGAAGACGTCGATAGCGGTCCTGCCGCTGGTCCTGGTTGTTTCCGTGGTGATGTCGCGGCTGCGGAACCCGCTGACCGGTATCGCGCTCGCACTTTCTATCCTGGTCGCGTTCAACATTTTGTCGGTCGGCTCGATCTATTTCGAGCCGGTGCGCAATCTGCTGGACACGGTGCTGGCCGATTCCTCGTTCAGCGGGCGCAACGATGTCTGGCAATTCGCGACCGACCGGCTGATGGAGCGGCCTCTTACGGGATACGGCTTTTCGGCGTTTTGGGGCACCGAGGAGGTCGTCTATGGCATGAGCGGAAACGCCGTCTGGGCCAACACCGCCGGCCACGCCCACAATGGTTACCTCGACGTCGCGCTCACGGTCGGAATTCCCGGCTCGTTGCTGGTTACTCTATGGCTCGTCGTGCTGCCTCTCGTCGATTATTACCGTAGCCCGCGCGAGGCGGAGAGCGCGCCGTTGCAGATGCTGTTCCTCCGTGTCTGCCTGTTTGCGGCTTACGCATCATGCTTCGAAAGCATGCTCATCGAATCCGGCGCGGTGGCGCTGTTTCTATTCTCGTCCGCATTCGCGATGCGCCTCTTGTCGGTAACGCGCGCCATCCCGTGAGATGCTTGCAGTTCGTCTCGCGCGACATCGGTGTCTTGCAATCCATTAACGTGTCGCAGCGACTTTAAGCCTAATAAGTAATTAACCTTTGTTTTCCGCGGCTTGGCGGGTAGACATCCTTAAAATGGAGTGCGGAACCATGCCGGCACAAACCGGCTGCGTTTACTTCGAGGCCGAAGCCGCGCCGACATGGGAAGTCCCCGTCGCCATGGTCGGCGGCCTGCCCATTGCGGTCATCGATCGCGTCAAGTCGGCCCAACTCATGGTCGACCTCGCTCTGGCGCGCCGCAACAGCGGACGGCGGCCACTTATTTTCACGTCGGCGAACGGCCACGTTCTGTCGCTGTGCGCCAGGCACTCGGAAATCCGCGACCTCTTTCTCGAAGCTGATCTCATCCACGCCGACGGCATGCCGCTCGTGTTCGTCTCGCGTCTCTTTCACAAGGCGCCGCTGCCTGAACGGGTCGCTACAACCGACCTTTTTCACGACGTCGCCTTTGTAGCGGAGCAGCAAGGCGCGCGGATTTTCATCCTCGGCGCGGCCAAATCCATTGTTGATCAGGCCGTGCGACGCATCCGGACGCTTTATCCCGGGCTCAATATCGTCGGCTACGGCAGCGGCTACCTGCGCCGCGAAGGCGACGAAGAGCGGATCATTGCCAGTGTCAATCGCGCTCGCCCCGACATTCTGTGGCTCGGTCTGGGATCGCCGGCCGAGCAGGATTTCGCCGTGCGCAATCGCGACCGCCTGCGCGGCGTAGGCCTGATCAAGACATCGGGCGGACTGTTCGATTTCGTGTCCGGAAAGATTCCGCGCGCGCCGCTGTGGATGCAACGCGCCGGACTTGAATGGGCCTATCGGGTCTATCTGGAGCCGCGTCGTCTCGCCACACGCTATCTCATGACGAACCCGCACGCATTGTTTCTGCTGTTGACCCGGACGGGTCAGATCAGCGAGCCGACCTGGCACCATGCAAACGTCAAGTGATGCCGTCGTCCACATCCGGCGCGGGCCCGCAGCCGTAAAGCGCCCGGCGCCGTCCGTTTGCCTGTGCATACCGACGTTTCGCCGTCCAAAGGGACTGCGCAAGCTGCTGGCCCATATCGAGCGCCTGAACTATTCCGGTTCGATCTCAATCATCGTCGTCGACAACGACGGCGAAGAACGCGCCGGGAGCGCTATTGTCGAGCAGATCGCGCGGACATTTCCTTTTCCGATTACCTGTCTGATCGAGCCGCGCCGCGGCCACACCTACGCGTACGACCGCGCCTTCGTCGAAGCTTGCCGCGCCACACCTGCCGCCGACTACATCGCCGTCATCGATGACGACGAATACCCCGATCCCAATTGGCTCACCGAATTGATCAGGATCGCCCTGACGTATCAGGTCGATATCGTGGGCGGCCCGGTATTTCCGGTCTTCGATACGCCGGAACACTGGCTCGCAAAAAGCGGCCTTTACGCTCCGATCCGCTTCGCCACAGGACCGGTTTCCGTGATCTACGGCACCGGCAACATGATGATCCGGCGCAGCACGCTGGAGCAGTATCTCGACGAGCCGTTCTTGCACGACTACGCCATGACCGGCGGCAGCGACGAGGAATTCTTCTGGCGATGCCGCAGGGACGGACACAGTTTCGCGTGGGCCGACGACGCTCACGTCTTCGAGACCATGCCGCCGTCGCGCACCACTGTCGGCTACGTGCTGCGCAGAAAATTCCGCACCGGCACCGGCGCCACGCGCGTTGAACGCAAGTATTTCGGCGCGATCGCCAGCGCACCGTGGCGCTGGATCAAAGGCCTCGGGCTCGTTTTTGTCGGGATCGCATCCTTGCCTCTTGCCGCTTTCCGCGGCCGCTGCGCGGTGATGCGCAGCTTGATTACAACGGCGCGCGGCGCCGGCCGCATCGCAGCCGAGTTCGGCATTGTCTACGAGGAATATCGATAGGATGTTTGCCGAAGCAACACAGGACCCCAATACCGGCTCATTGCCTGTGAGACTTACCAGCATGGCGCAGCGCTTCGTCGCACGCCGGATCTGCAGCAAGCCGCTCGTCTTGCGCGACACTCCGCCGATGGTGTCGTTTACGTTCGACGATGTCCCGGCTTCGGCTTGCGAAGTCGGAGCGCCCATCCTCGAGCGGCACGGCGCCCGCGGAACTTTTTATATCGCCGGCGGTGGCTGCGGCACCGGCAGTCCCGACGGGCCGATGCGCGCCTCGATGGAACAGCTCCGGACTGTTTGGAAGAAGGGACATGAAATAGGGTGCCACACCTACTCACATCCGACGGTGCGCCGGATGAGCAACGACGGCATCGGCGCGGAAATCGATCGCAACCAAGTCGCATTGAAGGTCATCGACGCCGGAATCGTCATACGCAATTTCGCCTATCCCTTCGGCGATTTGTCGGTCCGCACCAAACGCTATCTTGAATCCCGCTTCGATTCGTGCCGCTCCGCGCATGCCGGGATCAACAGCGGCGTCGCGGATCTTGGCGCACTCGACGCGTGGCCGCTGGATAGCGCGTCGCTCGATCGTTCGAAGATTGCCACGCTCATTGACGAAACCGCGCGGAGCCGGGGCTGGCTCATTTTCCACAGCCATGACGTAGCGGAGCGGCCGAGCCGGTATGGCGTAACGCCCGATCTGCTTGAATGGGCTGTCGGCACCGCAAGGCAAGCGGGGTGCATTCTCGCCACTGTTGCTGGTGCTCTCAGCATTATCAGAAACCGAGCCGCGAACGACTAAGCGCAGTCAGAATGGATCTATCGGTGCCTACGAAAGTCAGCGTCGTCATTGCCGCTTACAATGCCGAAACCTTCCTTCGGCAGACGATGGAAAGCGTGCTCGCACAGAGCCTGCGGGACATCGAGGTGATCGTTGTTGATGACGGCTCGACCGATAAGACGGCAGAAATATTGCATAGCTTTGCCGACCCCCGGCTTTCGGTGTTGCGCCAAAAAAACACCGGCGTGAGCGCCGCCAGAAACGCCGGTCTCGCCGTTGCACGGGCTCCCTATATTTTCTTCCTCGATGCCGACGACATGTTGCAAAGCGACGCGCTGTCCAAAATGGTTGCCACCCTCGATCGCATGCCCGATCGCATCGCCTGCTTTGGGCATCATTTGCGAATTGCAGAAGATGGAACCAGGCTTTCCAAACCGCAAGATTTGCGTTGGAAACTGTTTCCCGCCGAAGACACTTTACGGCATATGATCGCGAAGAACTTCATTGCCTGCGGAGCGATCTGTATTCGGACCGAGGCTGCGCGCTCCGTCGGCGGCTTCAACCCTGCGCTCAAGCTCGGTGAAGATTGGGAGTTCTGGTGCAGGCTCGCCCTATTGGGAGATTTCGTCCCCATGCCGGACGAAATCGTGCTGCTTTATCGACAGCGCTTCGGCAGCGCGAACTACCGGCTGCGCACATCGCTGCTGCGCCAGAGCTTCCAAGCGATCGATGCTATTTATTCGAACCCGGCGATCAGGCTTCGGTTTTCCGCTGCCGAATTGAACCGTCGGTGGCGGCTGGCGAAAATCGATGCCTTTTGGGCGGGCGCCCGTAATGCCTATCTGCACGGCGACATGACCGATGTTCTAAGGCATTTCATTGTCGGCGCAGTTCGCTATCCCGACAGCATTCTGCGGCCGCGCCTCGTCTATCTTTTTCTGCGCGGATTGAGGCGGCCCGCTGATCGGCCGCTCAGCGGTCAGGCCCATCCCTGAGATGTCCTTGCGATTATTGGTGCTCGCGAAGCAGTCAGCTCATTCCGCGGGTGCCAAGCTCGGCTGTAAATGGGACGCGATTACGGATCGAACGCCCGCGACATCGAGCATCACAGCCAAGGCTGCATACGCAACACCGCCGCCGGCCACCGCGGCCGCAAGCGCCGGAAGGCCATGGCCGCCGGCCAGCGATTTGGCGGCGTAGGTGGCCGCGGCCATAATGGCCGTCGCAGCGCAGACTCGCAGCATCCCCCAACGATTGAAGGGTAACCAGAAGGCCTTCCGCGACAGCCAGATGCCGATCGCGATGCCGATCGCTTCAGCGATCAGGACCGACGCCGCGGTGCCGAACAGCCCGAACGCGATCGTCAACGGAAACAGCAACGCCAAATTCAGAACAAGAATCGAACTTTCGTGTGCAACCTGAAGAAACGGCTTCTCGGCCAGCTGAAAGCTGATCTGTAGATAGTACTGATTTACAGAGCCGAACATACGACCGATGACGAGCAACGGCAGGATCGCGGCGACACTTGCCTGGAATTCGGCCCCCAATAGCGTCCCCGAGATCAGCTCAGCCGAAACCGCGATCCAGACGGCGACCGGCGTCATCAACGCGAACAGAAGTTCCACGCCCTCCCGTAACCGCTCGCGCGTTGCCGCATCTCCAGCTTCGGCGTAGCTGCGAAATGCAATCGGAAACATCGCGGAGGCGACGCTCGAGGCGAGAATGGAGACGATGCCCCGGGTCATGTCGGACGCAAGGCCGTAATAGCCGGCAGCGCTTGCGCCCAGCAGATAAGCCACGCCGAGGCGATCGAGCGTGTAGTGCAGAGTAATCGCGACGGCCCCGAGCGAGAACGGCACTCCGTAACGAACGAATTGCCGTAGATGGTCCGGAGAGAATTGGCGCAGCGGTTTGCGCGCGCCGCGGCGAAAGGTCCCCGTATTGGCGAGCACAAAGCTCGCGCCGACCGCCAACAGGAGAGCGACGCCCCCACCGCCGAACGCGATTGCGCCGTAACCGAACGCCAGACTCAAGACGCTCCGAACCACGGAAACGATCGTGAGCCGCAGCGGATCGAGGCGGGCTCGGCGAAATTCCTGGCTGATTTCGAACGCACTGAACGCCAGCGAGAAAAATATGCTGGCCGCGACAAGACCGATGCCGACATCGGGACGAATGACGAAGATCGCGAGCGGCGTGAGACAGGCAACAAGTATGGCCGAGACCCCGTAGGCAATCGCGGCTTCCGGCCGCAAATCGAGTTCAGGAGAGCCCGCCTGATACCGCAAGACCGCCTGGCGAACCCAAGTGAGGAACACAGCGGAGATGATTCCGGCGATGCCGGTGCCCACGACGTAGACGCCATACTCCGCCGGAGCCAGCAGGTGGGTGTAGAGAATCATCGCCGCCAGGCCGATGACGGCCGGCACCGCAAAGGCTGCTATATAGATCAGAGCGTAGACGCTGATCATGGGTCGCCACCTTGAATTTCAGGGCACCCTTTATTCATCGCGGTTAATTCGGGAACCAAAAACGGGTCATGGCGCACCGCCAGAATACTTAGTTGAGACCTTACAAGCCGGCGAGTTAACAACTCGGCTATCGAACGACGTCGTTAACATGATGGCCGGGAAGCTTCCGTCCGCGCGATATGCGAACAGCCGCGACAAAGCACACGGGACACCGCATTTGCGCTTGTTGGATTAACCACCGCCCCACAACCGAATTGAAGTCATCGCCCGGAGCTTTATCTATCGGGCGCAAAGGCGGCGATTCCTGTCATGCAGATGTTCGACTCGAGTACTGTTGAAATACAGCACAAGCTGGTCGATCTCGACGCCCGCAATGATGCGATAATTTCTGCCGACCACGCCCTGGAACGGGTCCAGAATTTACTGCTCGATCGATTCGCCGATCACGAAACGATTCGCATCTACGAAGCGGGCGGCGGGTCGCTCTCCTATCTACCGCCGGAGCTTCTGGACAAGGCCGATATCACGGTGGTCGATATCGATGGCGATCAAATAAAAAACAACAGCTATGCAAAGACCAAAATTCTTGGTGATATTCAAACTTGTGAATTTCCATCGAATAGTTTCGATCTCGTTTCCTGTTACTTTGTGATCGAGCATATCGAACGGCCTGACAAGGCGATTGAGCGTTTCTTTGACGCGCTAGCGCCCAATGGACTGGCGTTCATTGCCGCCCCCAATCCAAACTCTTTTACCGGGATTGTCGCGAAATATACGCCCCACCGGTTTCACGTGTGGTTCTATCGCTCCGTCGTCGGCATCAGAGCCGCGGGCTTGCCGGGAAATGCTCCGTTCCCAATCGTCTATCATCCGCTGGTATCGCCGACAAAGCTCATCGAATTCTGCAAATGGCGCGGATACGAGATCGCCTATTTCAAGCAATTCGAGTCCGTACAGATCGGTAAGCTGCGGCGGCGGTACCCGCTCCTTGGCGACATTCTGAATGCGTTTATGCGTGGACTTGAGATCGTATCGCGAAGATCGCTTCGCGAGGGCGACTTTCACATTATTCTCCGCAAACCAGCGCTCGCGAAAACTACGCACCGTTCATAACGCGGCTACTCGTTGCAAACGATGTCGTCGATCGACAAAGATATATCCGAGCGCAAGGCCATTCTGCTTTTCTACCAAGAGGCGGAATGCGACACCTTTTTCAGACATGATCGTTACCTGAAGCGCGTTGTGAGACCGCTCTACAACAAACTGCATCGCCGGCAGAAGAAATCTGGGTTCGGCGTTTGCTGCGATCTGCTGCAACGGGCTTTGGAACAGCAAGGCTGGACGGTGCGCCTCAACGACTATGCGAGCGCTCGAAGGCATCCGGGTTATCCGGTTGGGCTGGTCGGCTATCCGGGTCTGGTGGAAGAGTGGAGACTGCCAAATCCCGCCGTCTTGGGGCCCGCACTCTACGACCATCCGCTGCTGGCGCCGCGGCTGATGGATGACAAGCGTTTCCGCACTTACCTGCTGTCGTCGCAGTGGGCCTACGACATGTATCGCCCATACTACGGCGAGACCTGCGCGCAATGGTTCGCGGGAATCGATGTTGCGCAATGGCCCGATACTTCAGCGAACGCAAAGGACATCGATTTTCTTATCTACGATAAAATCCGCTGGGACCATGAGCGGCTCGACGAGGAGTTCCTGGAGCCGATCCGACAAAAGCTGCAAGTCCGAGGCTTTCGCACTGAGACCGTGCGCTACCGGCACTATGATCATTCGGCCTACAGGCAGCTGCTCCAGCGCGCGCGCGCGATGGTGTTTCTCTGCGAGCATGAGACGCAGGGACTAGCCTGCCAGGAGGCACTCGCGTCGAACGTCCCGGTGCTGGCCTGGGATAACGGCTACTGGCTCGATCCGTTGTGGAAGCGCGTCAGTAAGACGATGATACCGGCCTCATCGGTGCCGTTTTTCTCGCCCGATTGCGGTGAGCGCTTCGCCGACCTCACAAGCTTCGAAACGGCGCTTGATCGTTTTCTCGAGCGCCTGCCGAACTTGCGGCCAAGAAAATTTGTATGCGAGAATCTGTCGATGAAACAGTCGGCGGAAATCTATTCGGGCCACTATTTTTCGCTGCTCAACCACCCGCAGCGTCACGCCGCGTTCCGCTGACAGAAATAGTCGATGACCTGCCAGAGCGGTTTCGGCCTGTAAGTCGCATCCAACGGCAACGGCCGGTTCGGCAACCCGTCCCTGCGCTTGAACCAGGTGGGCACCCAGGTGTAGCGATCGGTAATACCCCAAGTGGCAATCACCGACGGCCGTGCAGCGGCGAATATCGGGGTGAGGAAATCGCGGGCGCGCTCCGCAACCATGGCATCGCGTTCGATAACGGACGCCGGAAACGTGTCGTCGATGACGTCGAGCTCCGTGACATGAAGCGACAGACCCATCGATCTGACGTCTGATGCGAATCTATAGACGCCATTGCCGTCAATCGGATCTTTGCCGCGGATGTGGCCCTGCATTCCAACGCCATGAAGCGGCACGCCGCGCGAAACAAGATCGCGAATGAGCCTCAGCAACGCCTGCCGGCGTGGTGGAGAAATATCGTTCACGGATTCAATGTCGTATTCGTTGAGCAGGAGTTCGGCCGAGGGATCGATCTGGTGCGCCAGCCGAAACGCGAGATCGATATATTTTGGGCCGAGATAGCGTAGCCAAACGCTCGGGCGCAGGTCCGCGACATTGTCCTTTGGATCGCCGATCGGCTCGTTCACGACGTGCCACGTCTTGATCTTGCCGCGATATCTCGTGACCACCCGCTCGATATGCGTCGTGAGTTCGCGCTCGGCTTCCGCGGCGCTGCTGATCTCTTTGGTCCAACCCGGCATGGCCGCGTACCACACCAGGGCGTGACCTCGCATCGTCATCCGGTTTGCTTCGGCGAAATCCGACACGGCGTCGGCGAAGCTGAAATCAAATTGATCGCGCGCCGGACGCAATCCGTCCCAGAACAGCCCGCCTTCAGGCGTCAATTGCTGACAATACGCTTTCAAAGCCGCGCGATAATCGGCGTCTTTCTCGAGCGCCACCCGATTGACGCAGGCGCCGTAAGGAACGCGCCGGATCAACGCGGATTCGGCATGGTTGATCCCCGACTTGCCGACCGCGAGGGCGGCGCCGCTACCCACTATGACCTGTCGACGTGAGACCATTCGGTTCTGATCGATTATTGGCTTCCGCGCACATTCGGCATTCGAGCAACATTTATGCGCGCAAATGGCGAGCGGCTTCCACACCGACAAATGCGGCGATCGGGTTAACCTTTATGACCGCAATTGCTTCGTTAATGGGCGCAGCCTGT
>DATJYT010000380.1:0-2998 GCA_035499475.1 Xanthobacteraceae bacterium
GATGACCGGGCCGCAGCGAATTTAATATAGCGCAAACCGACACTGACTCGTCATGCCCGCGCTCGTCGCGGGCATCCACGTCTTGAAAGCCTGGCCGACCGAAAGCCGTGGATGGCCGGAAGAAGTCCGGCCATGACGATCGGATAGATCGCGAATCAAGATCCCAGGCTTCACCCGCGCTCCGGAATGACAGCAGAAATCTCACGGCTTCGGCGGCAGCAGCGGCGTGCCCATGGCGCGGAATTCGACGTGCTGGGCCTGGCGCAAAGCCTCGGTCATTTCGATTTTCGAGGTGCCGGCCTCGGAGCGCTCACCTTGCGGCAGGTTGTCGGCGGCTTTCATCTCGCTCCGGCTTTCTTCCGCGGTCATATCGTCGGCGGTGCCCTCTTGCGGATTGCCCGACATGATCTCGTCGCGCGCCTTGTTCGAGCGATCGGCCAGAGGCCGCGTATAAGGCAGCCGATAGGAGCGTGGCAGGCCCGACGGCACGTTGTTCTCGTCAACCTCCTCGATCCACAGATAGACCGAACCGCGCTCGCCGAGCTTGGGATCGGGCTCGACCACGCGCGTCCACAGCAGTTGAAACTTGGGCGGAAGCTGCCCGGTGCCGGGCCAGCCGAGCAGGCTCTTGGTTGCGAAAAACGCTTCGACGAAGAACCCTGTGGTCACGATGATCGCCGCCGCCTTGACCCACCACACGAACCGCGACGTCAGCCCCATGCCAAGCAACAGGACGGCGAGCACCACATAGGCGGCGCAGATGGCAAGCACAGTCGCGGTCATTGCGCCTTCACTTCGCCGAGCGCCGCACGCTTCGAGTCAACTGGATGAGCGACTTTTCGCGATGATTGATGTCGACCACGTCGCCGTTGTCGGCGACGCGGAAGCGCACCGCGGTCAATTCCTGTCCGGTATGGTCGAGGTTGAGCGTGTCGTAGGAGATGACCTGGACCGTCGGGTTCACCTTCTCAACCTTCACCGTGACCGGCACCGGCATGCCGGTGGTGGCGAGGTAGTGATTGATATTCACGGTGTATTCACCGGCGACGATGCCGCGGATGCTGACCGTCTCCTGGCGGATAGGACTCATCACTTTCTTGCCGGCGATCACGACCGAATTGTTGATGCCGCCACGATCGTCGCGATCGAGCACCATGAAGCCGGCCTCTCGCTCGTGATACCAGACGATGTTGCCGAGCGGGTCCTCGGTATAAAGATCGATGTCGTCGGGATGGTTGTCCGGCCAGGTCATGGTGATGATGAACTCGGCCTTGGTGTCGATCTTGCCGCTTTTCGCCTCGGGATTGATGGCCAGAAGCGCGAGAAAGAAAAGAAAGGCGACGACCTGCAAGGCCTTGAACAGCATGACACTGAACGGATCGAACGGCTTTTCGCGAGGATAGTTCCCGAAACTATCCATCGTTGACCCGTTCGAGCGTCGACACGACGAACACTTCGGTCAAATCGGTGGCCAGCGCGAACAGCTTCTGCGTCGCCTCGTCCAACATGTAATACTGCGTCTGGATCAGGATCGAGCCGACCAGACCGGTAAGCGTCGTGTACATCGCGACCGCCATGCCGTCGCTCATGAGGCCCATCGAGCTTTTCACCGAGGCATGGTCGGCCGCATCGAGACCCGCGATCGGCGCCAGCATGAGAATAAAGCCGATGATGGTGCCGAGGAGCCCGAGCTTCATCAGGCTGTCGCTGGCGAAAGAGCCGAGCTGATTCGGACCGCGCAGGACATCGGCAAGGCCGCGCAACAGCAGCGTCTGGTCAAGCCGGTGATGGCCCTGCAGGCGGGCTTTGACGATCAGATTGCGAATGTGCGTGGTGATCTGACCGCGCGGCAGTGCGACGCCGTCGTCACTGACAACGTCCTCGCCGACCGTCCTGAAGCCGCCGGCGCCGCGGCCGACCAGCGCCGAGACGCGATGCGCGGCGTCCAGTTCGCGCGAGATCGCCAAGGTCCGAATCAGGCAGTGTATCGACGTCGCGACGTAGAGCAGCCCAATGATCGATGAGATGTAGGTCTTGTCACTCGAAAGCATCAGGTGGAACAGGCCGTAATACCAGGCCAGCATGAAGCCGAAGCCGGTGACGCCGGTAAATATCAGCCAGCGCAGCAGCGGCAGATGATCGTTCGGGAATTCGCTGTGCAGGCGGATGCTGATCTTGGGAACGCTGACGCTCATGATGGATTCATGCCTGCGGTGACGGCTCAATGGAGTCCTTCGGATAGTGGCGCAGGCGCTCTGCCTGTCAAGGTTGCCATCCACCGATGGAGGGCGATACTTTGCTTCAGTTTACGCCAGAACAACCACATCGGGGGAGGCAGTGCCGACACGGGCCGCATTGATACGATTCGCGTCGATATTGACGCTTGGGGTAATCCCCGGCGCGATTGTCGCGCAGGGCGCACCGACCCGCTTCTGGAACCTGACCCAGGATACAATCCGGGAATTCTACCTGGCCCCAGCCGGCACCACCAATTGGGGGCCCGATCAGTGCAAGAACGATAAGGACGGCACCGTCGATCCTGACGAACGATTGCGCATTACCGGCATAACCTCGGGCACCTATGACTCCAAACTGGTCGACATCAAGGGCCGTACCTGCATCGTCCATAATCTCAAGATCGAAGCCGGGCAGATCTTCTCGATCGAAGAAAAAGAACTCACATCGTGTCAATGAAACTTCGTATGCGCAGCGCCCCCATCGCATTTGCATCAATCGCCATCGTCATCCTGACCGCAATGACCTGCCGCGTGTCGGCACAAGACGCCCAGTCGGCCGAAGAGGCGCGACTCATCGAATTCGGCAAGGATATCTTCAAGACCAAAGCGACCTGCCAGTTCTGCCATAAATGGGACGCATCCGGCGACCAAGGCTATGGCGGCAACGCCCTGTCGCTTCGCAAGACCCAACTCACGCCGGCGCAGATGACCGAAACCGTCAAATGCGGCAGGCCCGGCACCGGGATGCCGTTTCACGACCA
>DATJYT010000381.1:0-2927 GCA_035499475.1 Xanthobacteraceae bacterium
CGAGTGGGGCTACGGCGCCATGGGTTGCGCACGCTGGAAGGGCGCGCGCCTCAAGGACATCCTCGACAAGGCGGGCGTTAAAAAAGAGACGATCGAAATCGCCTTCAACGGCGCCGACGGTCCCGCCGTCGACAAGACGCCTGACTTCATCAAGAGCATTCCACTCTGGAAGGCGATGGATGAGAACACCATCGTCGCCTACGAGATGAACGGCGCGCCGCTGCCGCACTTCAACGGCTTCCCGGCCCGCGTCATCGTGCCGGGCTGGACCGGCACCTACTGGATGAAGCACGTCATCGCCATTAATGTGCTGACCAAGCCGCAGGGCGGCTTCTGGATGAAGCCGGCCTACCGTATCCCGGTCGGCAAATTCCCGATCCGCGATCGTTTCCTCACGCAGGAGGACGCGACCTCGACGCCGATCACCGAGATCGTCGTCAACTCGCTGGTCACCAGCCATCGCGAAGGCGCCAAGGTGAAGGCCGGCAAGGTGACGGTCAGCGGCATGGCGTGGGATGGCGGTTACGGCATCCGCACGGTTCAGGTCTCGACCGACGGCGGCAAGACGTGGGACGCGGCGGCGCTGGGACAGGATCTCGGCCGCTTCGCCTTCCGGCCGTGGAGCTTCGACATCACGGCCAAGAAGGGCAGGAACTCGGTGATGGTGAACGCCATCAACGTGATCGGCCAAAGTCAGACCGCCGCGTTGATCTTCAATCCGGCGGGCTACCACAACAACGTCATCCAGAACCTCACGCTCGAAGCCTAAGGGAGCAGGACCCATGCGGACATTCGCATTCGTTGTCGCCGCCGCACTGATCGCCGCTCCCGCCATGGCGGACGAGCAGGTGATCAAGCTGAAGCAGGGAGCAGGCCTCGATAAAGTCGAGGGCAATTGCCAAGCCTGTCACACGCTCGCCTACATCCCGATGAATTCGCCATTCCTCAATGCGGCGGGCTGGGATGGCGAAGTCACAAAGATGATCAAGGCCTACGGCGCCCCGATCGACGACGGCGACGCCAAGGCCATCGCCGAGTATCTCAAGGCCAATTACGGCGGCTGAAACGCTTAAAACGCCAGCAAATAGGCCCCGTCCGTGCGGCGGGGCCTTCTCTTTTTGCACTATTGTCTTTCGGCAACTACGTACAATTGCCTGTGATCCGGGCCTATTTCCGCGAACCAAAGCCCGCTAGAGTGCATTGCGATAAGGAATTTGAGGACCCCATGCGGTTGAGCCGACTTGTTGTTGCCTTTGCGTGCACCGTCGCCGTGGCAGGCCTTTCGGCCGCGCCAGCCGGCGCGCAGCAGCAACCGCCCAGGGTGAAAGAGCGGGTCTACACCAACCGCGACCACACCGTGTTCGTCAGCCGTGACGAAGACGGCAAGAAGCGCACCAAGATCATCGTGCAGAAGCGCTCCTATCTCGACCCCGGCACCGAGCCGCTGCCGAGCGAGCGCAATACGCTGGACTATGTGCAGAATCCCAACCAGCGCGCTGACAGCGTGCTGAACGGCACCATTTTCAGCAGCGACCGCGGCCGGATGTTCAACTCGTGGGATTTGTCGAGCCCGAACAATCCCTGGGTCCAGTACTAACCGGGATCAAATTCAGACGAGCGAACGCGGCCTTCCAGGCCGCGTTTTTTATTTGGCGGCGAGCTTGTCCAGCTCTTCGAGGATCGCGTCGCCCATCTCGACGGTGGTGGAGACAACCTTTGTGCCTTCCGACTTGATGTCGGCGGTACGCAGGCCTCGCGCCAGCGTCGCCGCGATCGCCTGATCGATCCAGTCGGCCTGCTTGCCGAGGTTGAACGAGTAGCGCAGCGCCATGCCGAACGAAGCGATCATGGCGATCGGGTTGGCGACGCCCTTGCCGGCGATGTCGGGCGCCGAACCGTGCACCGGCTCATAGAGCGCCTTGCGCTTCTTGGTCTTCGGATCGACTTCGCCGAGCGAGGCCGACGGCAGCATGCCGAGCGAGCCGGTCAAGGTCGCGGCGATATCGGACAGCATGTCGCCGAACAAGTTGTCGGTAACGATGACGTCGAACTGCTTGGGCCAGCGCACGAGCTGCATGCCGCCGGCGTCGGCCAGCATGTGCTCGAGCTGGACATCCTTGTATTCGCGCGCGTGCAGCGCCGTCGTCACCTCGTTCCACAGCACGCCCGACTTCATGACGTTGCGCTTTTCCATCGAAGTGACTTTGTTCCGCCGCTTGCGCGCCAATTCGAAGGCGACGCGGTCGATGCGCTCGATCTCGTAGGTGTCGTAGACCTGGGTATCGATGGCGCGCTTCTGGCCGTTGCCGAGATCGGTGATGGTCTTCGGCTCGCCGAAATAAACGCCGCCGGTCAGTTCGCGCAGGATGATAATGTCGAGGCCTTCGACCACCTCGCGCTTGAGCGAGGATGAATCGGCGAGCGCCGGATAGACGATGGCCGGACGCACATTGGCGTAGAGATCGAGATCCTTGCGCAGGCGCAGCAGGCCCGCCTCCGGCCGCACGTCGTAACCGACCTTGTCCCATTTCGGTCCGCCGACGGCACCGAAGATGACGGCGTCGGCGGCCTTCGCCTTCTCCATCGTGGCGTCGGTGATGGCGACGCCGTGGGCGTCGAAGCAGCAACCGCCGACCAGCCCTTCCTCGGTGACGAACTTGTCGGGGCCTTTTTTGTTGAAGAAGTCGATGACGCGCTTGGCCTGCGCCATCACTTCGGGGCCGATGCCGTCGCCGGGGAGCAGGAGAAGATTATGGGTCGCCATGTACGCCTCTTTGTACGCCTCACCGTTACTGGACTCGCGCGGATTGCTAATGCCCGCCGCAAGGAATAGCAAGGCGGACGCCATGCCGATCGATCGTCCCAGAGTGGTCATTATCGGTGCCGGCTTCGGCGGCCTGTCGGCGGCCCAAGCCCTGCGGCGCGCG
>DATJYT010000382.1:0-2591 GCA_035499475.1 Xanthobacteraceae bacterium
ATCGAAGGCGGTCCGGTGGCGCTGGAGGCGGCGCTGCGCCGCGCCACCGCGCGCGCGACCACGTCGGTGCCGCTGCGCCCCAATCGCGTTCACCCGCTGTGGCGCACCGACCACAACAACAATGTCGGCATCGGCGCGCCGGAGATCGAATATGCGTTCCATCCCGATGCGGATTGGATCGAGCTGACCACGGTGCACAAAGGCGGCCTGTTCGGCTCCGACTACCGGATGTTGTTTCCCGGCGACGGCATCGAGGGCATCAAGCGGTTTTATCTCGATACGCTGATCGGCTTCGGCAAACGCGGCCTCGCCTGCCAGCCCGCCATTGTCGGCGTAGGCCTCGGCGGCTCGAAGGACACTTCGATGGTGCTCGGCAAGCAAGCCTCCTGCCTGCGCATCGTTGGCTCGCGCAATCCCGATCCACGCATCGCTGCGCTCGAAGAAGAGTTCAAGGAGCTCGGCAACGCTATCGGCATGGGCGCCATGGGCTTCGTCGGCTCCTCGATGGTGATCGATTGCCATATCGAGGTCGGCTATTGCCACACTGGCGGCATGCCGATGTCGGTCCACATGTTCTGCCTGTCGTCGCGCCGGGCCTGCGCGCGGATTTCAGCCGACGGCAAAGCCGCGTACCGCACCGACCCGATGTGGTTCACCGACTACATGCGGCGCTCCACGGTCGAATGGGGCGGTGCGGAGGCGCAAGCCGCGGAGTAGGTCAATGACCGACCTCAGGATCGTTCATCTCGATCTTCCGGCAACGACGGAAAGCCTGCGCCAGCTGGAGATCGGTTCAGTGGCCTATCTCACCGGCCGCATTTTTACGGCGCGCGAAGGCGTCTACAAACGTGCTATCGGCGATGGCGCCGGAATGCCGGCCGGCAAGGACGAGCTTGGCATCACCAATTTCCATTGCTCGCCCGCCGCTTCGATCAATCCCGACGGCAGTTACACGGTCGGCGCAGTCACGGCGACGGCGTCGTTTCGCTTCGCGCAGTGGCTCGGCGGCTGGTTCAAGATGTCCGGCTGCAACATCATCATCGGCAAGGGCGGGATGACGTCCGCGACCTATCGCGAGCATTTCGTTCCGAACAACGCGATTTATCTCACCACGGTCGGCTACGGTACCGGCGCCCTTCTCGGCCGCGGCATCAAGCATGTGGCCGGCGTCTATTGGCTGGAGGAGCTTGGCCTCGCGCAAGCCGTCTGGGTACTAGACGTGGAAAAATTCGGTCCATTCCTGGTCGAGAGCGACCTCGCCGGCAATTCCCTGTTCGAGCGCGAGAACGCCAAGATCGCGCCGGGTCTCGAACAACTCTACAGCGGCACCAAGCCCGCCACGCTGCGTCGCTACGGCGAGACCGACGACAAGACCGAAGAGGTGATTTGACCGCCTCTACAATATTCGGATGAACGGCCGATCCGAAGTCGGGTCGACCTCGACCATTGACCCGTTCGGAATCGCTTTGGTGATGTCGACATCAAATCCCGAGATCATGGTGAAATCGGCAAGCGCACCGCCCTGGACCATGATCGGATTAATCCGATTCAAGACCAGCGCCGCCGGCACGATACCGCGCGCCTCCATCTCGTAGAGCATCCATGCCGTGGCAACGCCGCCTTTCGCGGCGTCGAGCACCAACACGCGGTCGCGATAGCTTTCGCCGGCGAGCTTGTGCTCGGGACGCGAGAATATGCCGCGAATGCGATCGAGATCGTAGCGGGCCGAAAATCCGTCACTGGCAACCAGCGCTTTCGCGCGCACTTTCCGCCCCATTCCGGCGGTTGCATGGAAAATGCCGGCACTCATCGGCTCAGTTTTCCACCGGCGCATGCAGCCGCCACGCAGGCTTCCATCGACAGAAGCGCCGGCCGGTAGCCGTAGCCGCCGAGAATGTTGGTCAATTTCGCCGAGTTAGTAGCCAAGTGCCGCCAGCCGTTTGCTTCCGCCATTTCCCGCGCATAGCTCTGATAGAAGCACATGCCGGACAGCACCGTGCCGCCGGCGGCTTCGATCCGTCGGGTCAACCCCAAACGATCGGCGTCGGGCCTCACCTGCGGTGAAGTGACCGCGAAAAGTGGAATTTGCGCGCGGCGGCCGTCGAGCAAATCGGCCAAGTCCCGCATCTCGATCAAGCTCAGTTGCGGCGCCGAGAATACGACGAGATCGACGGCGCCAATGTCCTTGGCGTACTGCGCCTGGAATTCGCGTACGCTTTCCTCGCCGACATCGTGCGTCGGCAGCGTGACGCCAGACGGAATTACGTCCTCGATGCGCATCGCCTCGGGTGTAATGCCGGCTATGTGGAACATCGCGACCGAACCATAGCTCGCCAGCGCCGCGCCGAAATGCTTCATCTCGTCAGAAGATGGTACGCGCTCGATGCCGATCAGCGCCGGGACTTGCCAGTAATCGCCGGCAAGCTTGCCGACGATGCCGCCGAGCGCACCCCAATCATTGAGGTCGCGGGGCGTCCAGGACAGTTCGATGAGCAGTGTTGCCCGACGTTGCGCATCGAGATGATAGCCGTAGCGCGGGGTGCGTCCGGTAAGGCCGGCGCTCAGCGCCGAGGGCCCACCCTCGAAATTCG
>DATJYT010000383.1:0-3422 GCA_035499475.1 Xanthobacteraceae bacterium
GCGGCGCGCCGTGAAGATCGTCGCGTCGGCAAGCTGAGAATTTTCGTCGGTGCGGCGCCTGGAGTCGGCAAGACCTATGAGATGCTGCAGCAGGCGCAGGCGCGGAAGAAGGACGGCTATGACGTCGTTGCTGGCATCGTCGAGACCCACGGCCGGAGGGAGACCGAAGCGCTACTGACCGGCCTTGAGGTCATTTCGCGTAAGAGTACGCCCTACAAGGGCCAGATCCTAACCGAAATGGATCTCGACGCTATCATTGAGCGTCATCCGCAGATCGTTCTAGTTGACGAGCTCGCCCATACGAACGCGGAAGGCAGCCGGCATCCGAAGCGCTACCTCGACGTCGAAGAGCTGATGAGCCACGGCATCGACGTCTACACGACCGTCAATGTCCAGCACATCGAGAGTCTCAATGACGTTGTCGCCCAAATCACGCATGTGCGAGTACGTGAAACCGTACCGGATGCGGTCTTTGATCGTGCTGACGCCGTCGAACTCGTTGATCTCACTCCCGATGACCTGATTGAGCGTCTCAAGGAAGGCAAAGTCTATGTTCCGAAGCAAGCGGAACGGGCTCTTCAGCATTTCTTTTCGCCGGCAAATTTAACCGCCTTACGCGAGCTGGCGCTGCGGCGAACGGCAGAACGGGTCGACGAGCAGCTGTTGAGCGAGATGCAAGCGCACGCTATCGAGGGCCCCTGGGCCGCTGGCGAGCGCATCGTCGTATGCATCAGCGAGGATCCACGCTGCGCAAGTCTGGTGCGCTACAGCAAGCGACTTGCCGACCGGCTGCATGGGCCGTGGACTGCTCTGTATATCGAAGGGCGTCGCGCGGTGCAGCTTTCCGAAGAAGACCGCGATCGCATAGCCGACACGCTACGTCTTGCCGAAGCTCTCGGAGGCGAAGCGGTGACGCTACCTGCCAGCAACCGCAACATCGCCGAGGACGTCATCGGTTACGCACGTGCCTACAACGTCACGCAGATCATTATCGGCAAATCGACGCGTTCGCGCTGGTTCGAGATGGTGCACGGCTCGGTGGTCCACGACCTGGTCCGCCGCTCAGGCAATATCAGCGTCCACGTCATCTCTGGCGACCAGCTGCCGGGACAGCCAATCCCGAAAAAGACAGTGCGAGCTTCGGAGAACGAAGTCTTCGATCCGCTGCCCTACCTATTAGCTTTCGCTGCTGTGGGCATTGCCCTCGGAGCAGCGGAGCTTGTCAACTATTGGATCGGCGTCGAGAACGTCGACCTCGTGTTCCTCACCGCAGTCGTCGCGGTTGCCGTGCGGTTCGGCCTTTGGCCGTCGCTGTTTGCCAGCCTCGCTTCCGCTCTCGCTTACAACTTTTTCTTCCTGCCGCCGATCTACACGTTGACCATCGCCGACCCGCATAACATCGCAGCCTTCGCCCTATTCACTATCGTCGCTCTGATCGTCTCCAATGTGGCTGCGCGCAGCCGCATGCAGACCGTTGCGGCGCAGAGCCGCGTCCGCGCCGTCGATGCGCTGTACGCGTTCAGCCGCAAGCTCGCCGGCGCCGGGACGCTGGACGACGTGCTGTGGGCGACCGCGTATCAGACTGCCTTGATGCTGCAGGTGCGCGTGGTGCTGCTGCTGCCGAGCAATGGATCGATACAGGTGAAGTCGGGCTATCCGCCCGAGGACACCCTCGACGAGGCCGATCTCGCCGCGGCGCGCTGGACCTGGGCGAACGATCGTGCCGCCGGCCGCGGTTCCGACACGCTGCCGGGCGCCAAACGCCTGTTCCTGCCGATGCATACCGGACGCGGCGCCATCGGCGTCGTCGGCATCGACAGCGACAAGCCGGGCCCCCTGCTCACGCCCGACCAGCGGCGGCTTCTTGACGCGCTAATGGATCAGGGTGCGCTCGCCATCGAACGCGTGCGCCTGGTCGAGGATATGGACCGCGTCGAGCGCACCGCCGAGACCGAACGGCTGCGCGCGGCGCTACTGACCTCGATTTCCCACGATCTGAAGACGCCACTCGCCTCGGTGCTCGGCTCCGCCGGGACGTTGCGCGACCTCGCCGGCAAGCTGACCGATGCCGAAAAGGTAGAGTTGCTGGCGACGATCATCGACGAATCCGAACGGCTCAACCGCTTCATCGCCAACCTGCTCGACATGACGAAGCTCGAATCCGGCGCGGTCGCCCCGAAACTAGCGCCGCACGATCTGTCGGAAATCGTCGGCGCCACGTTGCGCCGCGCCACGAAAATCCTGCAGAGCCATGCGGTGCTGCTCGACCTCGCGGCCGACATGCCGATGGTCCGGATCGATGCCGTGCTGTTCGAGCAGGCGCTGTTCAATCTGCTCGACAATGCCGCCAAATACGCCGCCGCCGGCACCACCGTCCTCATCCGCACCTGGCGCGACGTTCATTCGGTGTCGCTGCAAGTCATCGACGAAGGCGAAGGCATCCCGCCGGTCGAGCTCGAACACATCTTCGACAAGTTCTATCGCGTGCAGAAGATGGATCAGGTCCGGGCCGGCACCGGGCTCGGGCTTGCCATTTCGCGCGGTTTTATCGAGGCGATGCAGGGCAAAATCGAAGCGGCGAACCGGCGCGACCGGAACGGCGCCGTATTCACCATCACACTACTGATCCCGCAGGAACAGCCGCATCTGGATGCCGTCGCATGAGTGCCCCCCTTAACGTGCTGGTGATCGACGACGAGCCGCCGATCCGCAAGCTGTTGCGCATGGGCTTGAACGCCCAGGGCTATCAGACCCTCGAAGCGCCCAACGGCAAGACCGCGCTGGAACTCCTCGGCAAATCGCCCGATCTGATCATTCTCGATCTCGGCCTGCCTGACATCCAAGGTCTCGACCTGCTGCGCACCATCCGTGCCCGCAACGAGCGCGTTCCTATCGTCGTGCTGTCCAGCCGCGGCGACGAGGCTGGCAAGGTTCAGGCGCTCGATCTCGGCGCCGATGACTATCTGACCAAGCCCTTCGGCATGGACGAACTGCTCGCGCGCATGCGCGCCGCGCTGCGCCATCAACTGCAGACTCACGGCGAGCGGCCGGTCTTCCGGGTCGGCGACCTCTCGGTCGATCTGGTGCGCCGCGTCGTCAAGGTCGGCGACAAAGAGGTCAAACTCTCTCCGAAGGAATACGAGCTCCTTAGAATCCTAGTTCAGCATGCCGGAAGAGTTCTCACTCATAAATTTCTGCTTGGCGAGCTATGGGATGATTTGACAGATGCTCAATATCTGCGCGTTTACGTCCGCCAATTGCGACAGAAGATCGAAAGCGATCCCGAGCGCCCCCAGCACATCTTAACCGAAACGGGTATCGGTTATCGGCTCCGCGCTTCGGATTGAACATCGGGATCTGTTGAAACGCCCGTAATCCTATTCACCTGGAAAATCTGATGAACGTTTCTGAGTTCTTAGCTC
>DATJYT010000384.1:0-3627 GCA_035499475.1 Xanthobacteraceae bacterium
GGCGTCACCAGCCCGGCAAGCTCGGCCGACACGCCCTTCGGCACGTGATGCACCACCGCATTCCACGGCAGGTACACATATTGCGCAAAGCCGCCCCACAGATGCGGCGCCTTCTCTGCCGACGTATAGCCGTAGCGGATGGCATCCGGATTGGTGCGCCAATTGGTGTTCTCGCAATGCCGATACTGGCCGGCGTGGCACCACTCGCACTTGCCGCACATGACATAGTGCTCGACGAAGACGAGATCGCCCTCCTTGAAGCCTTTGCGGCGGGTGAATTCGCGGCCGGCCTTGGCGATCACCCCGATATTCTCGTGGCCCATGATGGTCGGCGCGTTGCTCGGCGGGTGCTTATAGAGCTTGACATCGGTGCCGCAGATGCCGCCGACCTCCATCTTCATCAGCGCCGCATCCTCCGGAACATCCGGCATGGGATATTCTCGGATTTCGGTCTTGCTTGGTCCGGTCCGCACCGCCGCCAATACTTGCTCTGCCACGTCTTAAATCCTCTTCATCGCCAGAAACGGCCTGTCTCCGTCGCCCGTTTGCTAAGATATTTCGTCGTGGATGCCCAGCCCAAAAGCCGGATATTACATATAGGTTGTCATGCTCGGCTTTACCAAGAAAAGCTCCGGCCAGGGCGCAGAACTCGAGCGCGTGCGGGATTGGACGCGCGCACGCTTTGCCCTCGCCAACGATGAGACCGTCATGGTGTCGGAAATGTCGTGCGCCGTCCCCGGCTGCCCGCCGATCGAAACCCACGTGGTGTTCTGGACCGGAAACGGCCGCCACCACTTCAAGGTCTTCAAGCCGCTCGCCGAAGTCGCCGAGGACGACCTACCGCCTGCATTCATGAAAAACGCGCTGGTCGCACTCGACGATGTCGATTGCTCTTGTTGCTGACGCTTCGCTCGTCCTCACACCTTGGCGAGATTATCGCGGTTGAGGTTGGTGACCTTGGCTACGCCGGACAGCAGCATGGTCGATTTCAATTCGAATGCGAGCTGCGCGTAGACGCTCTTCACGCCCTCCGAGCCGCCGGTGATCAAGCCCCACAACGCCGGCCGCCCGATGCCGACGGCGGTAGCTCCAAGCGACAGCGCCCGGAAAATGTCGATGCCGCGCCGCACGCCGCTGTCGAGAACCACCGGCACCCGACCGCCGACCGCATCGACGGCCGCGCGCAGCATGCTGATCGACGCCGGGCCGCCGTCCATTTGCCGCCCGCCGTGATTGGAAACCCAAATGCCGGCGGCGCCTGCTGCGAGGCTTTCGCGAATATCATCGGGCTGCACCACACCCTTGACCAAAACCGGCAGGCCGGATGCCTCTCTGAGAAATGTGATGTCAGTGAAGCTCAGGTCGCGCTTTTGATCGCCGAAGTTGCCGTGTCCCCCGAGGGCCGGATCGTGATTGCCCGCGGTGAGACGAGGATCGCGCGGGCGGCCGAGCGCGATGTAATCGTCGCTCTGCCCCGGACCCAACGCATCCGCGGTTAAAACGATCGCCGAGAATCCGGCTGCCTTGGCGCGCTGCACCAGCCAGCGGTTCAGCTCCATGTCGCGGTTCATGTAAATCTGGAACCATTTCGGTCCGGTCGTCGCTTTCGCGATCTCCTCCATTGGCCGGTTTGAAGCGCCCGAAGCGACAAACAGCGAGCCGGCCATTCCGGTGCCCGCTGCATTGGGGAGCTCGGCTTTGACGTGGAGGTTGCCCTGCGCGCCGGTCGGACACGTGAAGACTGGCAGCGGCAGTTTATGGCCGAGCAGCGTGGTGCTGAGATCGATGTCCTTGTCGTCAACGTGCTGCAGGCGGCGCGGCATAATCGGGAAATCGTTGAAGGCTCGCCGATTCTCGCGATAAGTCCAGCCGTCTCCGGACGGGCCCATGATGGCGAAGCGCCCCGGGGAGATGATCTTGCGGGCCTCGTCTTCGAGGCGTTCGACGCTGACGATCTTGAGCGGATGCTCCTGCGAACTCGGTTCACCAAAGCCGGGCGGCAGTGCCGCCGGAGGGCTTTCCTCTGCAACGGCCCGCCCGACGCCTTGCGCCGCCGCGATGACCGCGCCTCCTGCAGCGAGCGCCTGAATGAGATTGCGTCTTGAGGTCGCCATGTCGTCCTCCCGTGATTGTTTGGAAGCTAGCATCACGCCTGGAGGCAGCGCGGTCAACGCGCGTCGCGACAATTCAGATCGGCGAGTTATGCGTCCTTATTGGAGGCCGGCCTTCGCCATGGCCGCCGCTTGGCGCTTACCGACGCGATCCATGGAGAAGCGCTCGATCGCCTCGTTGAACAGGCGATAATAGTTGAGCTCTGCGCGAAGGTGCAGGAATACGGCGCCGAGGCCGATTGCGGCACGATCCATGAAAACGAACTCGCGCGGCACCGTCACCGGTCCCTTCTGCTTCAGCGATTGATGCACGCGAAACGCTTCGCGCCGGCCATATTCCGACGGCGCCACGCCGTCGGCGATGGTGCGCACGCGGTCGTCGAGCAGCGGCGCATAGATAAACCGCGCCCAGATGTTGAGCGTATCGATGAGGTCGCGCGACAGTTTGCGGAAGCCCCACGTCTCATAGGCGTGCACGATGAGATCATCGTCGCCGTGCAAGAGGCCGTGATAGAGATCGACGACCCCGCGAACGAATTTCGGCGGAAAGATGCGGATGCAGCCGTAGTCCAGCAGATTAATCCCTGCCGCCTCGCCGCCGCGCCCGAACACGGTGTAATTACCGAGATGCGGATCGCCGTGAATTACGCCAAATCTGCTGAACGGAAACCACCACGCCGTGAACATCGCCGTTGCGAGGGTGTTGCGCACTTCGAGAGGGTCGTTCTTGTGCGTGAGCATGCGGCTGCCGTCGAGCCAGTCGAGCGTGAGGAGCCTGCCGGTGGACAGATCGGGCCATGCCCGCGGCACGCGGACGATGTCGACGCCATCGAGCATTTCGCGATAGAGCGCGACGTGCTTGGCCTCGCGGCGATAATCTAGTTCTTCGCGCACGCGGGCGCCGATTTCCTTGCCGACTTCGGTGGTGTCGATCGCCGAATCGAGCCGGCGGCGGATCGCGAGCAGCCATTGCAGTTGCTGCAAATCGGCCTCGACCGCCGACTGCATGTCGGGATATTGCAGCTTGCAAGCCAGCATCGCGCCGTCGAGCGAGCGGGCGCGATGCACCTGCCCGAGCGAGGCTGCCGCGGCCGGATGATGCTCGAAGCTGGCGAATTTCGCCGCCCAACCGGGGCCGAGTTCCGCCGTCATGCGGCGCTTGACGAAGGCCCAGCCCATGGGCGGCGCTTCGCTTTGTAGCTTCTGCAGCTCGGCGGCGTATTCGGGCGGCAATAGATCGGGGATGGTCGCCATCAACTGCGCGACCTTCATCAGCGGTCCTTTGAGGCGGCCGAGCGCCGACGAAAGTGCACTCGCCTCCCCGGCGCGATCCGGCGCGCCACCGACAAGTCTCCGGCTTGCATAGCGCGCCGCAACGCCACCGACATTGGCGCCGACGCGGGCGTAGCGCGCGGCCCGGGCCGTGAAGCGGTTCTTTTCGCTGTCCCGTGTCTTGTCGGGCTTGTTCGATTTGGCGTCGGTCATGGTCGTCAGTATCGCACGATTATGGCTTGGG
>DATJYT010000385.1:0-5369 GCA_035499475.1 Xanthobacteraceae bacterium
GACGCGAAATTCAATATTTGCTCGCGCAGCGCCTCGGCAGCGCGCTGCGTGGCGAGGCCGCCGACGACGGTGCCGGTGCTGCCATAGGCGCCGGTGTCGTGACCGCCGTTGTCCGTATCGGACTGCCGCAGGTGAATGCTGTCGACGGTCGCGCCCAGCACGGTCGCGGCGATCTGGCGGTGCACGGTGCTGGTGCCGTTGCCGAATTCGGCCGTGCCCACGATCAGGTCGTAGCCGCCGTCTTCCCGCAACGCCATGACGGAATCGGACATGTGCCCGCCGGGCGGAACGGTATCGATCATGCCGAGAGCGACGCCCTGCCCGACGAGCCAGTCGTCGGATTGCGGCGGATCGAGTCCGCCGCCGCGATCGAGCGCTTCCTTCACCAGGCCGAGGCATTGATCGAGGCCATAACTGCCGAACTTGACGTCGTGGCCTTCCTCGCCGCCGGTCGAAATCATCGGATCGCCGGGCCGCACGATGTTGCGCAGGCGAAACGCGATCGGGTCCATGCCAATCTGGCGGGCCAACTCATCCATGGCCGACTCCACGGCGAGGTTTGTTTGCGGCAGGCCGTAGCCGCGAAACGCGCCGGCCGGCACCGTGTGGGTGTAGACGGCGAATGCATCGACCTTCTTGTTGTCGCAGCGGTAGACCGCGATGCACTCGCCGCAGGCATGGTTGAGAACCGACGGCGCGTGGTTACCGTAGGCGCCGGTATTAGCGACGACGTGCATCTCGAGCGCGGTCAGCGTGCCGTCGCGGCGGGCGCCCGCCTTGATGCGCACGCGCATCGGGTGGCGCGTCGTTGCGCCGATGAACTGCTCCTCGCGGGTGAATTCGAGCTTGACCGGCGCGCCGGCCTTGATCACCGCGAGCGCGACTATGTCCTCCACCAACATTTCCTGCTTGGCGCCGAAGCCGCCGCCCATGCGCTCGCAAAATACGCGCACCTGCGACGGATCGAGGTCGAACAAGCGGGCCAGCGCGCGCCGGGTCAGGAACGGCGTCTGCGTGCTCGACCGGATCGTCAGCCTGTGCTTGTCGTCCAGCCAGCCGATGGCGCAATGGGTTTCCAGATGCGCGTGCTGG
The DNA here is from genome assembly GCA_035499475.1 of Xanthobacteraceae bacterium. GTDB lineage: Bacteria > Pseudomonadota > Alphaproteobacteria > Rhizobiales > Xanthobacteraceae > BOG-931. Next base: position 1,093 of record DATJYT010000385.1, read on the forward strand.
ACTCTCTGCGTGACGTAAGTGGCTTCATGCACGGCATCGGCTTGCGCGAATCCGTCGTTGACATTGCCGACATGACTGTGAATCTCGGTCACGATGTTGCGCACGGGGTTGGCGATGCGCGCCTCCGCGCCTTTGTCGTGGACGACCGGCGCTCCTGGCCGCATGGCGTCGTCGGGATCGAGCACCGCCGGCAGCACCTCGTAATCAACTTTGAGCTTGCGGCAGCCCGCTTCGGCCGCGGCTTCGCTCTCGGCTACAACCGCAGCAACGCGCTGGCCAACAAAGCGTACGACGTTGTCCAGCACCACGGTGTCATCCGGATCCCAGCTATCGTGTTCGTGCCGCGCGCTCGAATAGAGCTTTGGCGGCGCGTCTTCCCAAGTCAAAACCACGCGCACGCCCGGAACCGCCAAGGCTTGGTGCCGGTCGATCGACTTGATCCGCGCATGCGCATGCGGCGAGCGCAGCAGCTTGAGATGAAGAAGGCCCTCGGGCGCGGTATCGAGCGTATAGCGAGCAGCGCCGCGAACCACCGCTGGCCCGGCCGGCGCCGGCAGGCTGCGTCCGCAAGCCTGCCCGGCTTCGGCATCCTCGATTTGGCGAATGCCGCGAATGGCAGCCTCGATCGCGCCATAGCCGGTGCAGCGGCAAATATTTCCTTTGAGCGCCCACGCCAAATCCTGACGCTGCGACTGGTTGAGGCTCGCCGCCGTCATGATCATGCCCGGCGTGCAGAAGCCGCACTGGAATCCCTGCGCTTGGATGAATGCCTGCTGCATCGGATGCAGCGCGCCGTTGGCGAGGCCTTCGATCGTGGTGACAGCGCGCCTCTCCACCCGGTGCGCGGGGAAAATGCAGCTATGCACCGGCTCGCCGTCGACCAGCACCGTGCAGGCACCGCAGTCGCCGGCATCGCAGCCCTTCTTGACGCCAAACATTCCCAGTTCGCGCAAAAAAGTGCGCAGGCATTGTCCATGACGTGGCGCCGCGGAGTAGTCCTTGCCGTTCACCTGCACGTTCATGGCTTGGCCGTTCCGGCGAGCTCGGTGCGAATCTCCTCGGCGAATTGCAGTGTCATCTGCCGGCGCCACGCCGGCAAACCGTGCACGTCGCTGTAATAGAGCCGTTCGGAAATTTCCGCATCGATGGCCGCGCGCAATTCATTGGCGTGCGGCAGTCCGGGAAACGACAGCTTGACCGGACGCGGCGTCGAGGCCGTGATGGTCAGCGCGAACGCGCCCCCGCCAGGATCGAGCACGCCGATGCAGAGCACCGCCGAACGGCCGAGCGGCGCGAGCGAAATCTGCCGGAACGCCGTTCTCCTGCGCAGCGCGCCGATCGGCAGTTCGATGAGACGGAGCAGTTCGCCGGGCTGCAACGCGTTGCGTTGCGGACCAAGCACAAAATCCGTGATCGCAAGACGCCGCTCCGATCCGTCCGGTTTCCAGATCGTGCAAACGCCATCCAATGCCGCGGTCAGGGAAATCATCGGTCCCGCCGGCAAGGCCATGCACACATTGCCGCCGACCGTCGCCATATTCCAAATCTTGAATGACGACAGGAACGCGCGACAGCACTGATTGAACAGCGGCGCCGCGGTCCAATGCGGCGGACAGGCCATCGCGTCCAATTCGGCAATCTTGCAGGTCGCAGCGATGCGCAAGCCCTGCTCGCTGGCTTCCAACGCCGGCCAGTCGAAGTCGGCAATGTCGATCAGCCGCGATACGGCCGGTTGCGGCTCGGAATAAAGCCACGTGCCGCCGGCAAGCCACGCGTCGCCGGCTTTCCAGACGGGCAACTCGCCGCGACGGCGCGGCCTCGCGATCTCCGTGACAGTGTTGATGTCCATCGCAGGAAACAAGAAACTTGAGGCCAATCGACCGCTGCACGCGCCCTGCATGATGCAAGATCGACGCCAATCGGATGGCGGCGAGAGCAGCACCCAAATAGATGCGCCGGGCGTTTACTTGCCTAGATTCATTCGTTGTGCCCAAATGCTGGGCGGATCGAGGCACTTTATTTTAGCTGGAATCGCAGCGCGCCGACGATGACAAGAAACACCCTGCAATTTCTCCGGCGCGGCCGCACCGTCCGTCTTGACCGGTTCGAGCCGCGCGGAACCCTGCTCGACTGGTTGCGGCTGCAGGAACGTTCCACCGGCACCAAGGAAGGCTGCGCCGAAGGCGACTGCGGCGCTTGCGCCGTCGTCATCGCGCGCGAGCGCAACGGGCAGATGATCTATGAGCCGGTCAATTCATGCATCACGCTGCTCGGCCAAGTGGACGGCGGGGAATTGATCACCGTCGAGGACCTTGCCGACAACGGCATACTCCATCCGGTTCAGGAGGCGATGGCGCGCGATCACGGTTCGCAATGCGGCTTTTGCACGCCAGGCATCGTGATGAGCCTGTTCGCGCATTATCACGAGTGCAACGGCGGTTCGAGCCGCGACAAGCTCAACGACGTGCTGGCGGGAAATTTGTGCCGCTGCACCGGTTATCGCCCGATCGTCGACGCCGGCCTCGAAGCCTGCCGCGGCGGCGCAGGCGACAAATTCAGCCGCAACGCCGATGCACGGGTGAAAGCCCTCGTCGCTCTCGACGACAAGGCCGACCTCTTTGTCGGCGATGACGATTATTTCTTCGCCGCGCCGGCGAGCGAGCAGTCGCTGGCGCGGCTCTACGCGCGTCATCCCGATGCCACGATTGTCGCCGGCGCGACCGATGTGGGTTTGTGGATTACCAAAAAACTCACGCCGATCGAGAAGGTCATCCACGTGGGCCGTGTCGGCGAGCTTGGCGTCATCGAAGAGACTGCCGGCGGCTATGCGTTCGGCGCAATTGTCTCTCTGGCACGCGCCAAGCCGGTGCTCGGATCGATCGACCCGGACATCGCCGAGGTGTTGCGCCGATTCGGCTCCATCCAAGTGCGGGCAAGCGGCACGGTCGGCGGCAACATCGCCAACGGCTCGCCGATCGGCGATCTGGCGCCCATGCTGATCGCAATGGGAGCGCAGGTCGAGCTACGACACGGCGAGCGCGTCCGGCAAATGCCGCTGGAGAAATTCTTTATCGACTACGGCAAGCAGGACCGCCAGAAGGGCGAATTCGTACGCCGGCTCATCGTGCCGAAGCTGCCGTCCGATATGCGCTTTCGCGCTTACAAGATCACCAAACGTACGGACGAGGATATTTCCGCGGTATTGGCAACGTTCTGTCTCGCCGTGAAGGACGGCAGAATTAAACAAGCGACAGTCGCCTTCGGCGGCATGGCCGGGATTCCCAAACGCGCCAAGGCTGTCGAAGCAAAATTGCGCGGGCTTTCGCTGAGCGACACGCATGGTTGGAAGGCCGCAGCAGATGCCGTCGGCGAGGATTTCATCCCGTTGACAGATTTGCGCGCGAGCGCGGCCTATCGCAGCCGCGTCGCCGCCAATCTGGTTATCAAGGCCCTCGCCGAGATTGCCGGCGTGGACAGCCGCGTCACGCGCATTACCGATCGACGGGTACTCGCCGATGCCGCCGAGTGACACCGTTCTCGAAGCGCCGCTGCGCCACGTCTATAAACCGCTGCCGCACGACAGCGGCGCCAAGCACGTCCAGGGCGCCGCCGAGTATATCGACGACATTCCGGAGCCCGCGGACACGCTGCATGTCGCGATCGGCGGCTCGCCGGTCGCACGCGGCAGCATCCGCAAGATCGACTTGAACGATGTCAAGAACACGCCGGGCGTCGTCGCGGTCATCACGGCGGCGGACGTGCCGGGAAAAAACGATATTTCGCCGGCCACCGCCGACGAGCCAGTCTTTGCCGAGAGCCGCGTCGATTTCCACAGCCAACCGGTTTTCGCCGTCATCGCGACGTCGCGCGATGCCGCGCGGCGCGGCGCTTTGCGCGGCCGCATCGAGATCGACGCGGAACAACCGAACGTCACCGTCGCGCAGGGCCGAGCCTCCGGCGAGGTCGTGCTTCCGGACTATGCCTTCATCGACGGCGACTATGCCAAGGCGATCAAGGCGGCGCCGAATCGCACGACGGGAAAGCTTCACATCGGCGGCCAGGAGCACTTTTACCTCGAGGGCCAGATCGCGCTCGCTGTCCCGGGGGAAGACGGCGCGGTTCTGGTCTATTCGTCAACGCAGCATCCGAGCGAGGTGCAGCACATCGTTGCCCGCGTCCTCGCGCTGCCGGATTCGTTCGTGACGTGCCGCGTGCGCCGCATGGGCGGCGGCTTCGGCGGCAAGGAAACGCAGGCCACCCAATGGGCGGTCATCGCA
>DATJYT010000386.1:0-6245 GCA_035499475.1 Xanthobacteraceae bacterium
CCCCATGGAGGTCAAGACGGTTCAGCCGGCACTGCCGAAGAGCTACGAGCGATTATTCCATGCCACCGGACACCCACGCTTTACGCTGGGCTTGCGCGATCGTCCCGGCCTGAGCGGCACGCAGGGCTTGGGACATCCGCATTTGGAGCGGGCGATCGGCGTGATCTACCGGCCGGAGACCGAGCGCGAAAGTCACTATTTCCAGGCGGTCCTGCCGCGGCAATTCGACGAATATATCTGGTTCGACGATACCCGCGCGGTCACGCCGTTCGATACCGCCGAGCTCGAAGGTCTGCCCGATACCTATCCGTTCGGAGTCTGAGCGCGGCCATGCCCGCGTGCAGGGACATCCCCTATGTTCTCGGCAAGCTGGATTGGATGCGCGCGGAGCGGATCTGGCCCAATGGGCTGCGCTACACCTGGACCGATGCGTTCGGCGTGGTCCTTCTGGTGTCGCTCTACGCGGAGCTGCGCGAGCCGCGCTTCCTCGATGAGGCGGAGTGGCTGGCCGCCGAGGTCGACAGGGTGCTGGGCCGCCCGCGCGGCATCCGCATCGGCGAGGCGCCGGACCGCGACGGGCAATATTTTCATTATCTCGCGATGTGGCTCTACGCGCTCTCCGTCCTGGCGCGCCATGTGCCGGCCTACCGACGCAAGGGGATCGATCTCGTACGGCAGATTCACCGCGCTTTTGTTGTGCCGGGAACCGGCGTGATCTGGAAGATGAAGGAGGATTTGAGCGGGCCTTATCCGGGGTTCGGTTTTGGTGCGCTCGATGCTTTCGACGGCTATGTCTCGTATCGATGTCTCGATGAGCAGGCGCTGGCCCAAGAGATCGCGGAGATGCGAGGGCTCATGGACGCCACCGCTCCTGGTCTCACCATCACCCAGGATCTCGGTCTCGGCATGATGCTGTGGCTCGCCCACTTTTTCCCGGCAGAGGATTGGGCGGTGATGCAGCGGCGGCGCAGCCTCGCCATGCTCGATCGGATGTGGCATCGGGACGGCTATTTTTGCCGCGAGCCCGACCTCCCCCGCCTCAAATTCGCCTTCACCAACTATGGCGTTTCGGTCGGTCTGCAGGCCGCGGAAGCGATGAGTGAACGCGTGTCGCGGCTGAATGGCTTTTTCGACCATTACCGATCGGGCGACGAGTACGACCGCGAGGCCATCACTCACGTGATGGCTTGCAGCTCGCATTTTCCCGGCTACCTGATTCGTGGATTTGGCGATTAGCCGCCGCTACGGCGCAAGCGGCGTCGGATTATCCGCTGGCGGCTCGATGCCGAACGTGCTGGCGGTCATGCAGGTCATGGAGAAACTGCCCGTGGTCGCCACCAGCGCCACCAGGCTTTCGAGCCCCATGGTCTTTTCCGCAGCCGCATAGCTGGCGTCGCTGAGGCCCTTGTTGGCGAGCAGCTCGCTCGCCACGGCGTAGCAGGTTCGCTCGCGCGCGTCGGCGAGGTTCGGCGGCTTGCGGGCATTGATGGCGTCGATCACCGCCTGGTCGATGCCGACCGCAAGCGAGCGCCGCGCCTGCGCGAACCACGGATAGCGCGCGTTCCAATGCCGGGCGACGACGAGGTTCACGATCTGCTGCTCGCGGTTCGACAGCGGCCCGTGCGCCAGCGATTCGCGCATGTTCTGGGCGGCCTCGAAGAGTTTCGGCAGGCGGATGTAAGCCGTGTACGGCCCGCCGACGATGCCGCTTGTCTGCTTGGCGGCGTCATAGACCCGCGCCTGCTCGGCGTTCATGGCGGCGCGTTCGACGACGGATATGCGTGGCATGGGTTCTCCCTGAATCTCATTATTGCTTGCGCGGTCGAGGCTAGCATTGACTTGCCGCAAGCGCGAGCGCGCCGGGACTCAACGGGCGCGCAGCCGGATCAGCCGCTTGCCGAGATTCTCGCCGCGGTAGAGTTCGGCGATCGCGCCGGGGCAGTGCTCGATGCCGTCGACGATATCTTCGCGGTAGCGCAGCTTGCCGTCCCGCACCCAGCCGGCAAGCCGCGCGACCGCTTCCTCGTAGCGGCTCTGATAATCGAAGACCAGAAATCCGGACATGCGCGCACGCTTCACCAGCAGTTGCCGCTCGACGCGCGGGCCGGCAGGCGGCGGCTCCCAGCTCGCGACCGACGCGGTGCCGCAGATCACCACCCGCGCCCGCATCGCCAGCTGCGCCAGCACCGCGTCGCTGATCGCGCCTGCGGTATTGTCGAAATAGACGTCGACGCCGCGCGGACAGGCACGCTTGAGCGCATCGGCGATCGCGCCGGCCTTGTAATCGATCGCTTCGTCATACCCGAATTCATCAAGGCAGAGCTGGCATTTGACCGGCCCGCCCGCGATGCCCACGCTGCGGCAGCCGGAAAGCTTCGCGATCTGCCCGACCGCGGAGCCGACCGCGCCGGCCGCGGTCGAGACCACGACCGTATCGCCCGGCCGCGGCTCACCGAGATCGAGCAGGCCGAAATAGGCGGTGACGCCGTTAAGCCCGAGCACGCCCAGCGAGAGCGACAGCGGCAGATCGGTTTCCTTCACCTTGCGGGTGATCGTGCTGCCGTCGGAAATGGCGAATTCCTGCCAGCCCAGCAGGCCCATGACGGCATCGCCCTCGCGATAGCCGGGATGGCGCGAGGCGACGACCGTGCCGGCCGCGAACGCCCGCATCACTTCGCCGATGCCGACGGGCGTCGAATAGTTCGCGACCGCCGATACCCAGCCGCGCATCGCCGGCTCTACCGAAAGGTATTCGTTGCGCACCACGAACTGGCGATCGGCAATCTCGGCGAGCGGCGCGCCGACAATCTCGAAATTCTCCGCCTGCGGGATTCCGTTCGGCCGCGACTTCAAACGCACCTGACGATTGGTCTGCGGAACCATGGTGAGCGTCAGCCCTTCTCGCGCTCCCATTCGACGATGACGCGCACCGTCTTGTTGTTCATGTTCGGATGCGGCATCGGCGGGCTCTCGATATAGAGTTTGTCGCCCTCGATCCGGATGGCGCGCACCTGCTCGCCGCCGACCCAGGCTTCGTTCCACGCCGCCTCGACCTTGGTAATGACCTTGCCGTTCTCGATGCGGTAACGGCCCGTATAGGCGATCATGGTCTTGAGCGCCTGGGCGCGGTCTTCGTCGGTCTTGGGGATCGGCCGGCCCTCGCCGGTCATCAGCGCCAGCCAGCGGCCCTGCGGCGTCGCGATCTGGATGCCCTTGGGGTGCTCGCCATAGACGGGCGTGCGCTCCTTGGTGGCCTGATCCTCATAGACAACGGATACGAGCTTCCAGGTGCCGACGATCTCCTGGCGAAGCGCGGCGTCGTCGGCATGCGCCGGAGCGGCGAACAGCACCATCACGCAGAACGCCAAAGCGCGCATGAACGTCTCCGTTTCATTATCATTCCGCGGTCCGGGCGCGGGCTGCGGCTTGTCGATGCCTGCGGCGTCACTTGATCGCCTGCGGGTTGAGCGGCGAGCCGGTGGCGCCGGTGATGACGAGCGGCGGGCCGCAGAAGAAGAATTCGTAGATGCCGTCTTCGGCGCAGTCTTCGGCGAGCTCCTTGAGATAGAAAATCTCGCCCATGCACAGCCCCATGGCCGGGATCACCACCCAGTGCCAGGGCTGGTTTGCTTCCGCGGTCTCGTTCGGCCGCACTTCGACGCCCCAGGTGTCGGAGCAGATGGCGGCGATTTCCTTCTCCTGGCACCAGTAGCAATTCTCGAACTTGACGCCCGGCGCGTCGCCGCCCGCATAGCCGCCCCACTTGCCTTCGGCGAGGCAGCGCTCCATTTGCCCGGTGCGGATGATGACGAAGTCGCCGCGGCCGATGGCGACATTCTGATCCTTGGCGCATTTGTCGAGCTCGTCGTTGGCGATGCTCTCGCCGTCCTGCAGCCATTTGACGCCGCGGAAGCGCGCGATGTCGAGCAGCACGCCGCGGCCGACCATCTTGTTCTTCGAATGCTCGATGCCGAGCACGTTGAGGCCTTTGGCGTCGATCAGCTTGGCGTCGTGGCCGTTATAGGCCTTGTCCTCGTAGAAGACGTGGCCGAGCGCGTCCCAATGAGTGGCGCCCTGCACGCAGCAGATCAGCGTGTCGTCGGCGTAACGGATCTTGTTCCAGTCCTGCCGGCCGGCGATGGCGTCGGTGCCGGTCGCCAGCATCTGGTGGATCGGATTGAAGCGGCCGCCGAACAAGCCGTTCTGCGGCCCGTTGGCGTCGAGCGGAATGCCGAGCGCGAACACCTTGCCGGTGCGGATGAGGCTCGCGGCCTTGACGATATCCTGCGGCGTGACGTGATTGAGCGTGCCGACCTGGTCGTCCTTTCCCCAACGGCCCCAGTTCTTGAGCTTCTCCGTTGCCTCGGCAATCGCCTTCCTGCCAACCTTGATGTCCATTGGCGCTGCTCCCCTACCCCCTGCTGTTGGATAAAGTATCCCGCGGCGGTCAGGGGACCGCCAGAGGGTGCGGCTTCAGTGTGGCACAATGCGGCGCAGAATGTAGCTCACCTTTCAATTCACAAACCGGGAGCGGGAAATGAAGCTGCTCAGCTTCGTGGCAGACGGCAAGGAATTCTTCGGTGCCCTGAGCGGTGGCGGCATCGTCACGCTGAACGACCGCGTCGGGCACGCGAGCCTGCGCGCGGCGCTCGCGGCCGGCGCCATGGAGGCGATGCGCAAGGCGGCGCAGGACGCCAAGCCCGACCGCGCGCTCGGCGAGGTGAAATTCCTGCCGGCCATTCCGCAGCCGGCGAAGATTCTTTGCGCCGGCGTCAACTACCGGGCCCACGCCGCCGAAACCGGCCGCGAATTGCCGAAGCAGCCGAGCATGTTCATCCGCTTCACCGATACGCTGACCGCCCACGAGGGCGAAATGGTGCGGCCGAACGTGTCCGACAATTTCGACTTCGAGGGCGAGCTTGCCGTCGTCATCGGCAGCCCGGGCCGCCACATCAAGGCCGAGCGCGCGCTCGACCATGTCGCCGGCTATACCTGCTTCGTCGACGGCAGCGTGCGCGACTACCAGAAATTCTCCGTCACCTCGGGCAAGAATTTTCCCGGCACCGGTCCGCTCGGGCCGTGGATCGTCACCACCGACGAAATTCCAGACCCCAGCAAGCTCACCCTGACCACGCGCCTCAACGGGCGCGAGGTGCAGCATTCCGGCACCGACAAGCTGATCTATTCGATCCCGCAGATCATCGCATTTTGCTCCGACTTCACCGCGCTGTCGGCGGGCGACGTCATCGCCACCGGGACGCCCGAAGGCGTCGGCCACAGCCGAAAGCCGCCGCTGTGGATGAAGCCCGGCGATGTGCTCGAAGTCGAGATCACCGGCATCGGCACGCTGCGCACGCGGATTGTGGATGAGAGTTCTCTCTCCCCGCGTGCGGATGGGGTGTAGTGATATCCAGAAGGTCAGGCTGCCCGGGCCTATCGCCGATAAAAGCTACTATGCGTAATACCCACGATGTCGCCTTTACCCCATAGCGGATACAGTGGGGTGACCAAGGCATGTTCGTTTGGCGCCAATAAGAGACGAACGGCACCGCAGCAAAAGCAACCTATTCGATCACTTCGTCGGCGCGGCCGAGTAGCGGCAACGGCACGTTAAGGTCGAAAGCCTTGGCAGTTTTAAGATTGATTGCCAGTTCAAACTTTGCTGCCTGCATCACTGGCAAGTCGCTCGGTCTCTCGCCCTTGAGAATCCGTCCAGCATATATGCCTATTTGGCGGTACATATCGTGCTGATTGGTGCCGTAAAACATCAGACCTCCGGCAGCGACAAATTCGTGTTGCGCCATGATTGCTGGAATTTTGTAACGCATCGAAAGTTTGGCAAGTTGCTCTTGTTCGGCACCAAAGAGTACATCCTGTCCAATCATCAGTGCGGCGACTTGCAATTCGTGCATTTTGGCAAATGCCAGATCGAAGTCGCTTGGACTGGCGGCATTCAGCACATGTAGTTGCAAGCCAAGGCCCTGCGCTGCAGCCTGCACCGTTTTGGCTTGAGTTGACGCATTAGGATTGGTCGGATTGACCAACAGTGCCATGACGGTGGCTGCAGGTACCACCTCATGCAGCAACTGCAAAAGTTTTGGCCCAACCTCGACGCTTAACAGAGTTGCGCCGGTCATATTGCCACCGGGGCGGTCGAGGCTGGCGACCAGCCCAATCTGTACCGGATCGGCAATGATCCCGAAAACAACCGGGATGGTCGTTGTTGCCGCCTTTGCTGCTTTTGC